>DAORSF010000124.1:0-1797 GCA_035443405.1 Burkholderiaceae bacterium
GCGACTTCGCCGGGGTAGACGTCCTCGACGCCGTCCTGCAACGCGCGCACGATCGCGGCGGCGAGCACTGCCGCGCCGAGCTTGGGCGGCGGCAGGTTCTGGTTCCACTCGTCGTCGATCGGGCCCGGGAAGACGTTGACCACGCGGATGCCGGCCGGCCGCATCTCGGCGCGCAGGCACTGCGCGAGCGAGAACGCCGCCGCCTTGGACGCCGAGAAGGTTCCGTGCGACGGGAAGTTCGACAAGGCGTAGATCGACAGCAGGTTGACCCACGCGGTGGCGTGCGCGACGCCGTCGGCGGCGCGCGCCTTCAGCGCCGGTCCGAAGGCCTGGGCGAGCCGCAGCGCGCCGAAGTAGTTGATGTCCATCTCGGCGCGCGCGGCGTCGGTGCCGCGGCGCGACGCGATGCCGAACGTGCGATGCACCTCGGCGTCGTTCACGACGATGTCGACCTTGCCGCCGATCTCACCGGCGAGTTCCTCGACCGAGCGGCCGTCGCTGAGGTCGAGCGGCACCGGCGATACCTGCGGCAGCGCGGTGATCCGGTCGAAGCCGGGCAGCTTCTTCCACGGCTCGGCGACACCGAGCCAGACGCGCTCGGCGCCGGCGTCCACCATCGCCTTCGCGATGGCCTGCCCGATCGCGGTCTTGCCGTCGGTGACCAGCACCTTGCGGAACTTCGGGTCGCTGCTCATCTCGCGCAGTCCGGGGTCGTCAGCCATGTTCACGATCTCCTGTTCGGGCAAGCCGATCAGCACCGCCTGCCCCGAGCGATCGAGGCGCGCGCCGACGCGTACGCGCGCTGGCGGCTCGCCGACCCGGCCGTGCAGGTGCACGATCACCGACGGTCCGACGTCGAGCTGCACGACGCCGATCCGCCACGGAAGCCGCTCGCGAAAGAACGCGTCGTTGCTGTGCCGGAGCGTCGTGGACGTCAGCAGGCGGCCTTCGCCTCCCTGCCGGCGCCAGCGAAGCGCCGCCGACAGGCAGCGGGAGCAGGCTTCGCGCGGCGGATACTGGACGGCGCCGCAGTCCTCGCAGGCCTGCAGTTCGAAGCGGCCCTCGGCTGCGGCGGCGGTCAGTCCGAGCGCGACCCGCCCGCGTGCGCCCGGCGGCAGGTTGATCCTCGGCGTGCGCAGGATCGGGTTCTTGCGCTGCGGGCGCATCGGCGGCAGGTTCACGTGGCGCGTCCGAGAATGACTGCGCCGGTGCACAGGCAGCGGTCGTAGGTGACCATGCCGTAGCCGCCGACCAGTCCGAGCTTCGCGTCGCGCACCGCACGCTCGCCGGCCGCGCCGGTGAGTTGGCGAATCGCCTCGGTCAGGCCGAGAAAGCCGCCCGCGGCCCCGGCCTGCCCGCCCGAGAGCTGCCCGCCGCCGGTGTTGTTCGGGAAGTCCGCGTCGTGCGTCATGCGGTGTGCGCGCACGAACTCGGGCCCCTCGCCCTTGCCGCAGAATCCCAGGTCTTCGAACTGCATCATCACGACGACGGGGTAGTCGTCGTAGGTCTGCACGAAGTCGATGTCCTGCGGCCGCGCGCCGGCCTGCGCGTAGAGCTCATCGCGGTCCACGCGCCACCCGCCGCGGACCATCACCGGATCTTCGGCGAAGGCGTTGTGGCGCTCGATCGCGCCGCGCACGAGCGCGTGCGGAAGTCCCGTCGCGCGTGCCCGCGACTCGCTCGTCACGAGGAACGCCTCGGCGCCGGCGCACGGCATGACGCAGTCGAACAGGTGGATCGGCTCGGCGACCGGTCTTGCCGCCAGGTACTCGTCGAGCGTCAGCGGCTTGCGCAACA
>DAORSF010000124.1:1897-6340 GCA_035443405.1 Burkholderiaceae bacterium
GGCGCCGCCGGTGGGGACGTGGTCGAGCCAGCGGGGCGACAGGCCGAGGTGCTGGGTGACGCCGACCGCGGTGTCGGGTGCGAGCGTGAAGCTGCTGACGACCAGGCCGTCGACGTCTTCCTTCGCGAGGCCCGATTCGGTCAGCAGCGCCCGCAGCGCGCGGCCGATGAACCAGTGTGCACCGTGCGTGGAAAAGCGCCGGTAAGGTACCGTGACCGGCGAGCAGACCGCGACGCCGTCGTAGCCGTTTCGGGGGCTGCTGCGGGCCACGGCCGACTGGTTCACGGGTTCTCAGCCCGGGGGTCGCGACGCCAGCCGGTATCCGGCCGCCTCGCGATCCCAGGTCTGGCCGGTGACGCCACGCTCGCGCAGCCGGAACTTCTCGATCTTGCCATTCTCGGTGGCCGGTAGCGACGCCACGAACTCGACGAAACGCGGAACCGCGAAATACGGCAGCGAAGGCTCGCAATGCGCGACGAGTTCGCTCGCCGAGAGCGTGGCGCCGGCGCGAAGCACGACCGCGGCCATGACCTCGTCCTCCGCCAGTTCGGACTTCACCGGGAAGACCGCGGCGGTCTCCACGGCCGGATGACCGAGGATCACGCGCTCGACCTCGAAAGACGAGATGTTCTCGCCGCGCCGGCGGATCGCATCCTTGAGTCGGTCGACGAAGCGGAAGAACCCGTCCGGGTCGCGCACGACGCGGTCGCCGGTGTGGAACCACAAGTTGCGCCACGCCTCGACCGTCTTGTCCGCCATCGCGAAGTAGCCCGTGGCGAAGGCGTAGGGCTCGCTCGCGCGAAGCACCAGCTCGCCCGCCTCGCCGTCGGCACGCGGATTGTCCTCGTCGTCGACCACGCGGGCCTCGAATCCGGCGCGCACGCGCCCCATCGTTCCCGGCCTTTGCTCGTGCGCCTCGGCGCCGATCACGAAGTTCGTCTCGGTCGAACCGTATCCCTCGACCAGCTGCACGCCGAAGCGTTCCCGGAAGCGCGCGTGGAATTGCGGCGGAACCCCGGGTCCCAGCGCGATGCGAACGCGATGACCGCGGTCGTGCTCGCCGGGATCCTTCGACAGCAGGATCGGGACCATCGCGCCGAGCAGGTAGGTGACCGTGGCGTCGCGCGCGGCCAGCGATTCCCAGAACGCCGAGGCGGAGAAACGCCGCTCGAGGACCTGCGACGAGCCGGTGAGCAGCGCCTGGTAGAAAGTATTGAGCGCGTTGGTGTGGAACAGCGGCAGCGTCGTGTGCAGCACGTCGCCGTCGCGCAACCCGAGCATCCGCCCCGTGTGCACGCCCCACCAGTAGAACTGGGCGTGCGGGCAGCAGACGCCCTTCGACGGCCCGGTGGTGCCCGAAGTGTAGAGGATCGCCGCCGTCTGCCCGGGTCGCACCGGCGCGGGATCGACGGCGTCGCCGGCAGCGGGGAACGCTTCGCGGGCCAGTTCGGGCGGCGCGCACTGCGCGCCGGCGCCGACGATCCACAAGCGCTCCAGCGGCAGCGTCGCCGCACCGAGATCGGTGACCGCGCCGAGCAGCGCGCCCTCGATCACGAGCAGGCGGGCGCCGCAGTTCACCAGCACGTGCCGCAACGATTCGCCGCGCGACGCGACGTTGATCGGCACCGCGATCGCGCCGATCCAGCCGCAGCCGAGGAACACCTGCATGAACTCGACGCGGTTCGTGCACATCAGCGCGACGCGGTCGCCTTCGCACACGCCGGCCGCCCGCAGCGCCCCACCGAAGCGCGCGGCGTGCTCGCGCGCGTCGTCGTAGCACCAGCGTGCGTCGCCGACGACGAACAGCATGCGCGTGCCGAAGCGCGCGGCCTGCCGTTCGAGCATGGCCGGCAGCGTGCGCTCCCGGGGCGCGAACGGGGCGATCGGATCGGGCACGATGGTCAATCGCCGGTCGCGCGCCGGTCGGCGATCGCTGCCACGGCTGGCGGGCCGTCGAACGCCGGATCCGCGTCGAACGCGATGTCGCCGTCGGGGTCCGGCTCGCCGGTGGCCTCCAGGCCGGCAAAGTCGAAACGCTCGCGGTCCATCAGGTGCGAAGGCGTGGTGCGGCCGAGCGCGGCGAAGGCGTTCTCGACGCGTCCGGGGAAGCGCCGCTCCCATTCGCGCATCAGCTGCTTGACCTCGCGCCGCTTCAGGTTCTCCTGCGAGCCGCACAGGTTGCACGGGACGATCGGGAAGGCCCGCCAATCGGCGTATGCGGCGAGGTCCTCCTCCTTCACGTAGGCGAGCGGCCTGATCACGATGTGCCGGCCGTCGTCGGACACCAGCTTCGGCGGCATCGCCTTGAGCTTGCCGCCGTAGAACATGTTGAGGAAGAAGGTTTCGAGGATGTCGTCGCGATGGTGGCCGAGCGCGATCTTCGTTGCGCCGAGCTCGTCGGCCACGCGGTACAGGATGCCGCGCCGCAGCCGCGAGCACAGCGAGCACATCGTCCGACCCGCCGGGATCACGCGTGTGACGATCGAATAGGTGTCCTGGTTCTCGATGTGGAACGGCACGCCGAGCTGCCGGAGGTAACCGGGCAGCACGTCTGCGGGGAAGCCCGGCTGCTTCTGGTCGAGGTTGACCGCGACGACGTCGAAGTCGACCGGGGCACGGCTGCGCAGCGTCAGCAGCAGGTCGAGCAGCCCGTAGCTGTCCTTGCCGCCGGAGAGGCAGACCATCACGCGGTCACCGGCTTCGATCATGCCGAAGTCGCCGATCGCCTGCCCGGTCAGCCGCAGCAGCCGCTTGTGCAGCTTGTTGCGTTCGTAGGCGCGTTTCGCGTCGCTCCGCTTCGCAGGCGACTCGATCGCCCTCACGGGTGCCTCCAGAGCTCGACGCGCACCGAGCGCGCACGCGGCAACGGCTGCGGCTTGGTGACCGAGACCTTCAGCGCGCGCAGCCCCGGCAGCCGCGCGATGTCGTCGGCCAACTCGGCGCACAGCGTCTCGACGAGCTTGAACCGGCGTTCGGCGACGACGCGTTCGACCGCCTCGACGACGCGTTCGTAGTTCACCGTCTCGGCCAGCACGTCGCGTCGGTGGATCTTCGCCGCGTGCGGTACGTACAACTCGACGTCGACGATCACCGGCCGGCGCCGCGCCTGCTCGCGATCGTAGACGCCGAGGAAGCAGTCGATCTCGATGTCCTGCACAACGATGCGGTAGCAGTCCTGATAGAGGTCTTGCATGATGGGTCGTTCCGATGTGCGGGCGGCGTCCGGTCTGGTACCGCTCAGTGCGGCGCGAGACAGTGCGAGACCAGGCTGCTGCCGCCGTCGACGTTCAGCACCTGTCCGGTCACGTAGTCGTTGCCGAACAGCAGGAACTCGACGGCGCGCGCAATGTCGTCGCCGGTGCCGAGCCGGCCGAGCGGGATGGCGGCTTCGCCGGCGCGGCGTTCGTCCTCGGTGAAGATTCCGGCTTCGGGCCAGTCGAGCGAGCCCGGGGCGACCGCGTTGACGCGCACGCGCGGCGCGAGCTCGAGCGCGAGCGCGCGGGTCAGCGCGACGATGCCGGCCTTGGCCGCGGTGTAGACCGAGAACTGCGGCAACGGGCGTTCGGTGTGCACGTCGCACACGTTGACGATGGCGCCGCCGCTGTCGCGCAGCCACGGCGCCGCCGCCTGGCTGGTGAACAGCGCGGCCTTCAGGTTGCCGTCGACCAGTTCGGACCACTGGCGCTCGTCGATGCTGCCGATCGGCGTGCGGTAGAAGCTCGACGCGTTGTTGACCAGCGCGCCGAGGCGACCCTTCCAGCGCGCGGCCGCATCGACGAGTTCCGCGCATTGCCGCGCGTCAGCCAGGTCGGCCGACAGCGCCAGTGCCGAGTCGGGCCGCAGGGCGTTCAGCGACGCCACCAGCTGCCGGGCCTCGTCGGCCGAGCGCCGGTGGTGGACGACCACGGCCGAACCCAGCGCGTGCAGGTGGCGCGCGACGCCGGCGCCGATGCGCCGCGCCGAGCCGGTGACCAGGACGACGGGGTTCGGTTCCATGTCGGGCGTAGGAGGGGCGTCGGCAGTTTAATGCATCCGGGCGGCCTGCCGGGCTGGTACGATCCGCGCATCCCCGCGCAGACCGCCTTGCCCGCTTCGAGCATGCTGACTTTCCTTCCCCCGACCGCGCGTGGCGTCGCAGCCCTCGTGATGCTGGTCGTCAATACGCTGTTCTGGTGCCTGCTGCTGTTCTTGCTCGCGCTGGTCAAGCTCGCGTTGCCGTTGCCGGCAGTCCGGGCCGCGATCGATCCATTGCTCAACGGCATCGCCACGCGCTGGATCGCGGGCAACAGCGGCTGGATGCGGCTGACGCAGCGGGCGCAGTGGGACGTCGCGGGGCTGGACGGCTTCGAGTACCGGGGCTGGTACATGGTCTGCGCGAACCACCAGACCTGGGTCGACATCTTCGTGCTGCAGCACCTGTTCAACCGGCGCATCCCGCTGCTC
>DAORSF010000125.1:0-1492 GCA_035443405.1 Burkholderiaceae bacterium
GCAGGTTGTGCTCGAAGCCGCCGTGCGCCCGCATGCAGTCGTGCAGCGCGTCCTGACCCGCGTGACCGAACGGCGTATGGCCGAGATCGTGCGCCAGCGCGATCGCCTCGACCAGGTCCTCGGCGAGACCGAGGCTGCGTCCGATCGAGCGGGCGATCTGCGCGACTTCGATCGAGTGCGTGAGCCTGGTGCGGAACAGGTCGCCTTCGTGGTTCACGAAGACCTGCGTCTTGTACTCGAGCCTGCGAAAGGCCGTGCAGTGGACGATGCGGTCGCGGTCGCGCTGGAACTCGCTGCGCGTGCTCGCGCGCGGTTCCGGGTACCGCCGCCCCCGGCTTGCCGCCGGATCGGCCGCCCACGGCGCGAGTGCCGTCGCCATCCGCGTCCGGGCCGGGGCGGCCATCGTCGTTCCGCTAGCTGCAGCAGGCCGCGAGCGTCGCGCGCAGCGGCTCGTCCGGCACGCGCTGAACCGTCGCGCGTCCCAGCCGCTCGAGCAGCACGAACTTCGGCGTGCCCTGCCGGGCCTTCTTGTCGACGCTCATCAACTCGACGTAGCGCTCGAATGGCCACGGCGGTCCACGCACCGGCAGGCCCGCTGCGGCGATGGTCTCGCGCAGCCGCGCGACCACCGCCGGGTCGACCAGCCCGAGCCGGTGGGAAAGGTCGGCCGCCATCACCATGCCGGCGCCGACCGCCTCGCCGTGCAGCCATTCGCCATAGCCGAGCCCCGCCTCGATCGCATGGCCGAAGGTGTGCCCGAAATTGAGCGTCGCGCGCACTCCCTCCTCGCGCTCGTCGGCCGCGACCACGGCAGCCTTGATCTCGCACGAGCGCAGGATCGCGTCGGCCAGCGCGCGCGGGTCGCACGCGCGCAATGCGGACAGGTTGCGCTCGAGCCGCTCGAGGTATTCGGGATCGGCGATCGCCCCGTGCTTGATCATCTCGGCCAGCCCGGCCGACAGTTCCCGCGCCGGCAGCGAGCGCAGCGTAGCGACATCGGCGAGCACCAGCCTCGGCTGGTGGAACGCGCCGATCATGTTCTTGCCGAGCGGATGGTTGATGCCCGTCTTGCCGCCGACCGACGAGTCCACCTGCGCGAGCAGCGTCGTCGGAACCTGCACGAAATCGACGCCGCGCTGGTAGATCGCCGCCGCGAAGCCGGTCAGGTCGCCGATCACGCCGCCGCCGAGCGCCACCAGCAGGCACTGCCGATCGTAGCGCTCGCGCAGCAGTCGCTCGAAGACCTGGTCGAGCGACGACCAGGTCTTGTACGCCTCGCCGTCGGGCAACCGGATCGAGATCCGGGCCGCGGCCCCGGCGAGCGACGCATCGAGCCGGGCCTCGTAGAGTCCGCCCACCTTGTCGTTGGTGACGACGGCCACCTGGCGGCCCTGCGCGAGCCGAGCCAGCGCCTCGCTGCCGGCGAGCACGTCGGCACCGATCACGATCGGATAGCTACGATCGCCGAGCGAGACCCGGAGTTCGCGAACGG
>DAORSF010000125.1:1592-4609 GCA_035443405.1 Burkholderiaceae bacterium
CCGATCACGATCGGATAGCTACGATCGCCGAGCGAGACCCGGAGTTCGCGAACGGTCATGCGTGTGGCAGGCCGGCTTCAACCGGCCCGGAATTCCTCTGGGAGGCGATCGATTATATCGGCGACGAGATCGTCGACCGGCTGGCGCGCGCTGACGGCGACGATGTCGGCGATCTCGCGGTACTGCGGCTCGCGTTCGGCGAGCAGTTCGGCGATGCGCTCGCGCGGGTTCGCGGTCTGCAACAGCGGCCGCGTGCGGTCCCGCCGCAGTCTCTGCCAGAGGTCGGTGATCGACGCCTGCAGGAAGATCACCAGGCCTCTCTCGGCCAAGATCCGCCGGTTCTCGTCGCGGGTCACCGCGCCCCCGCCAGTGGCGAGCACGATCTCCGGCAGGCGCGAGAGCTCGTCGAGGATCGCGGTCTCGCGACGACGGAACCCGTCCTCGCCCTCGAGCTCGAAGATCGTGGCGATCGGAACGCCGCAGCGTTCCTCGAGGGCCTTGTCGGCGTCGACGAAGCGGCGCCCGAGTCGCGCCGCCAGCCGGCGGCCGACGGTGGACTTGCCGGACCCCATCATCCCGACCAGCACGATCGGGCGGGACGCGGCGCCGGGCGGCGCCGCATCGGACGCCGTCACCGCGGGCACCCGTCGGCGGTGCCCGTCGCCGGCACCGTCACCGGGCCATCGCGGTGTCCGTCACCACGCGCGGCGTCAGGAACACCAGCAGTTCGGTGCGATCGTTGGTGCGATTCGTATTCTTGAACGCGTTGCCGACGATCGGCAGGTCGCCGAGCAGCGGCACCTTGTTCACGCTGCTGCGCTCGAACTGCTCGTAGATGCCGCCGATGACCACGGTGCCCCCGTTCTCGACGAGCACCTGCGTCTGCACCCGGCGGGTGTCGATGGCAAAGCCGGCAGGCGTCAGCTGCCCGACCGCGTCGCGATTGACTTCGACGGCGAGGATGACGTTGCCCTCCGGCGTGATCTGCGGAGTGACCTCGAGCTTGAGGTTGGCCTTGCGGAACGAGATCGAGGTCGCGCCGCTCGAGGTCGCCTGCTGGTACGGCAACTCGGTACCCTGCTCGATGATCGCCTTGCCCTGGTCCGCCGTCAGCACGCGCGGGCTCGACACGACCTTGCCGCGCTGGTCGGCTTCGAGCGCCGACAGCTCCAGGTTCAGGAAGCGGGTCAGGCTCGAGTTGAACAGGCTGATCGCGAAGGTCGACGGGTTGACGCCCGAGATGTTGGCCGCCGGGAGGTTCACGAAGTTCGTGTTCGCCAGCGCCGTGGTGCCGGTGCTCAGCGAGCCCGGCAGCGGCGTCAGGTCGTGCACGCCCTGCAGGTTGCCGGACACGGTGCCTCGCCCGGCGAAACTGCCCGCGCTGGCGTTGATCCGGTTGAAGCCGAGGCGCACGCCGAGGTTGCGCGAGAACCGGTCGTCGGCTTCGACGATGCGCGCCTCGATCAGCACCTGGCGAACCGGAACGTCGATCTGCGCGATGATCTTGCGCACTTCCTCGAGGCGCGTCACCGTGTCCTGCACGAAGACCTTGTTGGTTCGCTCGTCGACGACCACGCTGCCGCGTTTCGACAGCACGCGCTGCTTGTCGTCCGACAGCAACTTGTGCAGCGCGTCGGCCTTCTGGTAGTTGAGCTGGAAGGTCTCGGTGCGCACCGGTTCGATCTCCGAGATCTGCGCCCGCGATTCGAGTTCGAGCTTCTCCTTGGCGGCGATCTCGTCGCGCGGCGCGACCATGATCACGTTGCCGTTCTTGCGCATGTCCAGGCCCTTGGACTGCAGGATGATGTCCAGGGCCTGGTCCCAAGGCACGTCCTTCAGGCGCAGCGTGAGGTTGCCCGCCACCGAATCGCTGGTCACGATGTTCAGGTTGGTGAAGTCGGCGATCACCTGCAGCAGCGCCCGGATGTCGACGCTCTGGAAGTTGAGCGACAGTTTCTCGCCGCGGTAGCCCGGCTGCAGGCCGCGTGCGAGGCGCGTCGGGTCCGCGCGCACCGGCTTGACCTCGACGACGAACTGCGTGTCGCTCTGGTATGCGTTGTGCTCCCAGTCGCCATGCGGTTCGATCACCAGGCGCGCATTGTCGCCCTGCTGCACGGCGCGCACCGCGGTCACCGGGGTGCCGAAGTCGCCCACGTCGAGGCGGCGACGCAGGTTCTCCGGAAGGCTGGCGTTGAGGAAGTCCACCACGATCGACTGGCCCTGCTGGCGAATGTCGACACCCACGCCCGGGTCGGAAAGATCGACCACCACGCGGCCTTCGCCCTCCTTGCCGCGACGGAAGTCGATGTCGCGAAGCGAGTGCGAGCCCTTGCCGTCGGCCTTGGCGAAGCTGTAAGCCGAAGGCGCGGCAGCGGCGCCCGCCGTGGCGACCGGCTCGAGCGCGACCACCAGCGTGTTGCCCTCGATCGACGTGTTGTAGCTGAGCGAGCGCTTGAGGTTCAGCACGACGCGCGCGCGCTCGCCCGACTGGACGATCGCAACGCTTCGCACGTCGCCCTGCGGCAGCTCGAGCGAGTTCTTCCCGACCTTGTTGTCGGTATTGGTGAAGTCGAAGGCGATCCGCGGGGGGTTGGCGACCGAGAAGCCGGCCGGCGCCGTCGTCGGGGGATTCTTCAATCCGATCCGCAGGTAGGTGGTGCTGCCCTGCTGCACGCTGCTGACGGACTCGATCGAGTTCGCCTGCGCGAGCGCGGCTGGCGCGAAGGCCACGGCCAGACACGCCAGGAACGCGGCCGCGAACGCGCGGATGCCCGCGCGAACGGTCGATCCCGTCTTGCGCAATGTCGTCGTCATTTACTGCCCCCCTCCTGAAGCTGCAGCTTCGACTCTCTGTGGACCCAGTCCCCGGCAGCATCCTGGACCAGTTCCCGAAGCAGGACCTCGTCGTCGCTGATCCTGGTGATCACGCCGAAATTCTGGCCGGCGTGGTTGCCGACGCGCGCCTGGTAGACGATCTGGTCGACCTGCAGAAGGGCGTGGTTCTGGCGGCCGCTCGC
>DAORSF010000125.1:4709-6309 GCA_035443405.1 Burkholderiaceae bacterium
TCGGCATCGAGGTAGCGGAACGTCTTCGCGATCGCCTCCATCGTCAGCGTGCCGGAAGCGGATGCGTTCGCGGTCCGGTCGGGCATCACGATCTGCATGTTGTTCAGCGTCACGATCCGCGGCAGGTTGGCGATGTCGCTGGTGAAGGCGCCGAAGTCGTGGTAGTTGCCCGACAGCTTGATCGCGATCGGCAACTCGGCGTAGTAGTCCTTCACGACGACCTGCCCGGGCCGGAACAGCTCGAACTGCAGGCCGCGGCCGACACCGGCCTGGTTGATGTCGGAAAGCAGGGCGTCCATTTCCGCCTTGCTGGGAAGCTGCTTCTCGAGCTGGCTCACGTACTGGAGGACCTGCTCCTTCTGCTTGCGCAGCACCTCGAGGTTCACCGCCTGCTTCATCTTTTCGGCAAACCGCAGCTTGAGCTGTTCTTCCTGGCGAACCTGCGCGTCGAGCTCTTCGAGCTGCCCGCGCCAGTAGCCCGCATAGGCGGCACCGAGCACGCCGGCGACCAGCCCGGCCATCAGCGCGAGCTTCGGCAGCGTCGGCCACAGCCCCGGATGGCGCCCCCGGAGGCCGGAAAACTGGGCAGCCAGGCCGCTGAAATCGATCTTGGGGTTGAACTTGGACATCTGATCACCTGTTCGCAGGCGTGCGCGCGGCGGCCAGCGTGCCGGGCGCCGCGGTCGACTTCGGCGCTTGCGGTTGAGCCTTCGGGTCGGTCGTCTTGATCAGCGCGTTGAGCGAGAACTCGAAGACGCGGCGAGCGTCCTTCGGGGCGTTCGGCCCGCCGGCTCGCCCGGCCTTGATCTCGATCAGCTCCGGACGCTCGAGCCAGGGCGTGCGGTTGGCGAGGTTGCGAAGCAGCTCCGAGACCCGCTCGTTCGACTGGGCGTAACCAATCAGCGTGACCTTGCCGCCTTCCTGCCGCATCGTCTTGAGGTGGATGCCTTCGGGCGTGTGCTTGACCAGTTCGTCCATCAGGTGGACCGGGATGGTCCGGTTGGTCTGCAGGCTCTCGACCGCATACTGCCTCGCGCGCAGCGACTCGATCTCGGCGCGAAGCGTCGCGATTTCCTTGATCTGCTCGTCGAGCTTCGCGTTCTCGGCCCGGATGAAGTCGTTGCGGGCGCGCTGCGAATCGATCTGCTGGTCGATGCCGACCGCGACGACCACCGCCGTCGCGACCGCGGCGATGGCGACCAGTGCGATCAGGCCGACGAAGTCTTTCTTGCGCCGCTCGCGGCGCATCTCCCGGTGCGGGAGCAGGTTGATGCGAATGCTCATGCGTCGAACCTCCGCATCGCGAGGCCGGTGGCCACCAGCAGCGCCGGAGCGTCGGCGCGGAGCTGGCGCTCACGGATCGTCCCGGCGACTTCCATGCCCTGGAACGGGCTCAGGACTTCGGCCGGCACCTGCGTGCGCTGCGCGACCGCCTCGGCGAGCCCGGGGACGACCGACGAACCGCCGGCGAGATAGATCTGGTCGACGCGCGTGTACGGCGTCGACGTGAAGAAGAACTGCAGCGCGCGCCCGATGTCGGTCGCCGCCTGCTCGACGAACGGCTGCAGCAGGTCGCGCTGGTAGTTGTCGGGCAGGTCGC
>DAORSF010000126.1:0-6291 GCA_035443405.1 Burkholderiaceae bacterium
ATTGTCCATGTGGTGCGCTGCTTTGAAAACGGCGACATCACTCACGTCGACGGCGCGGTAGATGCACATGCCAACACCGACGGATCAGTAGCAGTCAGAGTGCCGGTCGGCTCGCCGTACGTGTATCACGGTGTCTGGCCGCTCGGGAATGTCGATATCTCCGACTTCGTCGGCGATATGGCTGCGTTGTATACGACCGTCCAGGCGCGGCTGGTGGTTGATGACCCCGGCGGCACCGACGACCGGTCCAAGGCCATCCTGCTGATGCATAGCGGCGCGGACTACTACCCGCACAGCGCTGCGACCGCCGGGGATTCCTTCCCCCCTTCTGCTGGCGTATCCCGAAGCAAGATGATCACCAGCGAATGGCAGTCGTTCAACTTCGCAACGATCTCTGCCGCGCAACAGAACTACACCGGCACTTCCGCGTCGATTCCGACCGACGTGTTCCGGACGAATCCGCCTCCCCTGGAATGATGCGTGCGCATCGTGCCGGGTGATCCAGCCGCAGTTGAACTCGCCGGAACCCGAACGTTCGCGCTCGACGAGGTGGCGTGTGGTCAGCGCCGCTTCTTCGAACTGGTCAACTCGATGAGCCGCCGTCGATAAAGCTTGTACAGCAGATCGTGGCCGTAGTCGTCAGTGTGGCGTCCATCACCCGAGTCCAGCGGAATCATCAGCCGCCGGACTCCGGATTCGGAACGGAAGTACCGGTAGAGCGGCAGGTAGTTCGCACCGAACGCCGCCGAGGCGCGGCGCTCCAGTTCGAGTTGCCGGTCCGTTGCTTCCGCAGTCAGCGCATTGACCGGCTGCTGCCCGCCGACGATGCAAGTGGAGCCGCTGGCGGTGCAGGCCGCCAGCAGCGTCCTGTAGGCCTGCAGGATCCTGTCGACCGACGTGCCGGCCTCCAGGTCCGTGAACGGGAAGTGCACGAACGCGACACTGCGCGGGCTTCGCGCAAGTCGCTCCGAGATCGCTGCAACGTCGTCGACGAACCGGCCGGATTCCTCGGCAGACTTCGTGAAGGTCACCTCGCCGCCACAGACTCGCTCGAAGAAGGTCTCCATGCGCGCCGGGAAATCGGTGCTCCCCGCCGCTCGCACACCGTCGCCCATCATGGTCGATCCGCCGAACACGTAGACCTCCCCGCCGCAGGGAACGATCGGCTCGACCGGCGCGGCAACGGCCGCGGCCGGCGCCAGCAACAGGATGAGGGCTGCGAGATGCCTAGACACGGATTTCGAACCTGCGCAGGAACCATGCGATGCTGAACGAGACCAACATCGAGATAGCGAAGATCGTCAACATGAACGCGAGCGAATCCCAGAAGGAGAAGAAGATCGGCGGCATCCTGACCTGCAGCGAACCGTTGAACAGCGCAGTCACGATCACGGTGACGACGATGACGATCGGGACCTGGACGACGTACGGCACGAACAGGTAGTTGGCCCAGCCCGGCGGCCGGATGCTGCGGCGGCACAGCGCGTCGGCAATTGCCTTGAACAGCAGGAAGCAGGCCACCCCGTAGACGATCCGCAGCACGATGTCGACCGCCTGATAGACCGGCACGCCGTGGTCGTCGAGCGACACCCGCGTAACGAACGCGACGACGGCTACCGCCAGCATCAGCCACGGGTTGGCCTGGCGGCCGTGCAACTCGACCCCGATCGCCATGCAGACGAACGCGAGGCTGATCGTCTGCAGGATCCACGGCGAGAGCAGCCGCGTGTCGCCGGGGAACATGATGAACAGCAGGCAGCACACGCCGGTCCAGAAGGTGCCGCGGCGATCCAGGCTGAGAAGCAGCGGCCCGGCGAACGCGTAGGCGATGAAGAACCACAGGTTGGTCTCGTACAGCGCGAAGTAGAACGATTTGTGCACCGACCCGACATCGCCCCCCTTGGCGACGGTGTAGAGCATGTCGAACGCCGCCAGCACCGCCGCGGCGATCGTCAGCTTGAGCAGGTTGCTGGGCAGCTTGACGTGACCACGTGCCAGCACCTTGCCCTTCAGCGAAACACCGGCGATCAGGAAGAAGCCGACCGCGCCGAAGTCGCGCAGCATTTGCGCCCACACGACCCACATCCGCTCGTCGACGAATTCGTACGGGATGGCGACCGTGTGGTTGAACAGGATCGACGAGAAGAACGCGATCCGGAGCCAGCCCGCGACGGTCTTCTCGCGTGCGACTTCGAAGGGCTCGAGAAGCGCCAGCGAGCGGCGCGGCGCCACGCCGCCAGCTTCGCCGGGAAGGCTCGAAACGCCGGTGTTGGGTCTGTTCAAGGGCTGGATCCGGATGTGGCAATGGGGAGCGACCGCTGCCGTCGCCCGGTGCAGTCGATCGGGCGGATTCTGGCACGATGGGCGAGGCGACCACGTGCGAAAGTCCGCGCCAGCGACCTATGCCCGCACAGGTATCGTCGGTGACGTGACCGACAGCATTCGCAGCCCTGCGGCGAGCGTGTCATCGGGCACATCGCGACGCGCGGTCGTTGCTACAATTGCAACCCTAACCCGGCATGCATGCGCCGGGCAACTTCTGCCTGATCCCCAATGAAACCCACTCGCCGCATCAGCGGCTCGCCGGTCGCTGCACTCGTCCTGACCTTGCTCGCAGGTTGCGGCGGTGGATCGGGCGGGCTCGCGCCGGACCCGGCCTCGAGTCCGGTACCCGCGCCCGCACCGGTCCCCGCACCGGTCCCCGCTCCAGTCCCGGCCCCCGTCCCCGCCCCGGTCCCAGTGCCTGCACCGGCACCTGCCCCTGCCCCCGCGCCACCTCCAGCGCCCGCGCCGGTGACGCTCTCGATCGACTCGCTGTCGTCGCGACCCGACATGGTGAGCGGAGGCGACGTGCTGTTGCGGGTCCGGGCGCCGGCCGGCAAGGACCTGGCGAAGATCTCGGTCCGCCTGAACGGACAGGACGTCACCGCCCGGTTCAGGCCGCAGGGCGCGAGCGATCTCGTTGGCCTGATCGACAGGTCGGCGGGCGGGCTCGAATTGGGCCCTGGACAGAACGCCATCGCGGCCTATTACGACGGGGCCAAGGGCGGCGAACTCGCGCTGACCAATCACCCGCTGTCGGGTCCGATGTTCTCGGGTCCGCACGAGACGCCGTTCGTGTGCGAGACCGCCTCGTTCGCGCTGCCCGGAATCGGCCGGGTGGCCGATCTCCCGGGCGGCAGCGCGCTGCGCACCCCGTCGAGCGACGGCAACTGCGCCGTTGCGGATCGCGTCTACCACTACTTCTACTGGTCCTCGACACAGCGCTTCGTTCGCACGGCGACTCCGGGGCAGCTTCCCGCAGACGCCACGACGACAGACGACGGCACGCCCTTCGTGGTTCGCGTCGAGACCGGCACGATCAATCGCGCGGTCTACCAGATCGCGATGCTTCACGACCCGTCGAGGGATCCCGAGCCGTCCCCGTTCGACCAGCCGTCAGGTTGGAAGCGCAAGCTCGCGTACACGTTCGGCGGCGGTTGCAGCCCGGGCTGGCACCGCCAGGGCAACAAGGCAGGCTGGATGAGCTGGTACCGCGACAGCAGCGGGACGATCCAGCGCTGGGGGGCCGAATCGGTGCTGGATTCCGATCTGCTGCGCCGAGGTTTCGCCGTGGCGTCGTCGACCTTGAACGTGTTCGGCCAGAACTGCAACGAGGTGACGGCCGCCGAGACGATGGCGATGGTGAAGGAGCGCTTCATCGAAGCCTACGGCGTGCCGCGCTTCACGATCGGCTGGGGCTGTTCGGGCGGGGCCTACCAGGAGTACCAGATCGCCGACAACTACCCGGGCCTGCTCGACGGCATCGTGGTCGGCTGCAGCTATCCCGAGGTGAGTTTCACTGCGGCGCACTTCGTGACCGACGCGCGATTGATGAATCGATACTTCGCGGGCACTTACTACTCGGTGCCCTCTTACACGGACGTGCAGAAGCGGGCGATCAGCGGCCTCGTGGGCCTCGCCACGCTGCGGCGCATGGACGAGGAGGCGGCGGGCCGCGTCACGCCCTACAACTGCCCCGACGTGCTCTCGCCGGAGTTGCGCTACCACCCCGTCGACAACCCGGGCGGCGCGCGCTGCGGGCTCTTCGATCACACGGTGAACGTCTGGGGTACGAAACCGAATCCGGTGAATCCGGCCTACACGATCGCCATGCGGCCGCTCGACAACGAGGGCGTGCAGTACGGGCTGAAGGCGCTGAACGAAGGGGTGATCACCGTCGACCAGTTCCTCGATCTGAACGAGAAGATCGGCGGCTTCGATTCCGACGGCACGCCGACCGCCGCCGCACGTGCGGCACGCGCCCCGCGTTCGGTCGCCGACGCCGCCACGCTGCCCAGGGCCTACCGCAGCGGACGCATGCTGTACGGCGGCTGGGGGCTCAGGGACATTCCGGTCATCGACTACCGGCTCTACGAGGACAACAGCGCCGAAGGGACCTACCACCTGCGCCACCACTCGTTCATCACGCTCGAGCGCCTGAGAAAGGCCAACGGC
Organism: Burkholderiaceae bacterium; assembly: GCA_035443405.1. Taxonomy (GTDB): domain Bacteria; phylum Pseudomonadota; class Gammaproteobacteria; order Burkholderiales; family Burkholderiaceae_E; genus Zeimonas. The sequence goes on from DAORSF010000126.1 coordinate 4,498, forward strand.
AGCACCGCAAACTACGTGATGCTGGTCGAGGGCAGCGCGCCGTGGACCTTCACCTCCGAGAGCCCGCTCGTTCGCCACGCGCTCGACCGCATGGACGAATGGCTTTCGGACATCGCCGCCGATACGTCCGGTGCGCCCGCGAGGGACAAGGCGCTCAACCACAAGCCGTCGAGCCTGCGCGAAGGCTGCGTGCCGCCCGGCGCGCAGTTCCCGAGCTTCGTCGCCCAGACGCTCGAATCCGATTCGGGTTCTTGCGCGAGCTCGTACCCGGTCGGCATCGGCACGCGCGCGGCCGCCGGCGAGCCGGCGGCGGCCGACATCGCCAAGTGCCAGTTGAAGCCGGTCGCCACCGCGCTCTCGGACGGCACCTACCAGGTGTCGTTCAACACGGCGCAGCGGAACCGGCTGACCGCCCTTTTCGCGTCGGGCGTCTGCGACTGGAGCAAGCCCGGCGTCGGACAGCCTTCCGCGGTCGAGTACCAGTCGCTGCGACCCTGGCAGTCCTTCGACTGAGCGGCTGATCAAGCGGGGCGTCGGCCGATCATACGGCAACCGCCTGCCGCACCGCGCGCTCCCAGCCGCTCATCAGTGCCTGTGCGCGATCGCGGCTCATCGTCGGCACGAAAGTCCGCTCGGCGCGCCACTGGCGCGAAAGCTCCGCGGTGTCGCGGTAGACGCCGCAGGCCAGCCCGGCGAGGCAGGCCGCGCCCAGCGCCGTCGTTTCGATCACCTTCGGGCGAACGACGGGGATGCCGAGCAGGTCGGCCTGGAACTGCATCAGCAGGTCGTTCGCGCACGCGCCGCCGTCGACGCGCAGTTCGGTGATCGGCGCGCCGGCGTCGCGTCCCATCGCGTCGATGAGCGCAGCGCTCTGGTACGCGATCGAATCGAGCGCGGCGCGCGCGACGTGCGCCACCGTGCTGCCGCGCGAGAGCCCGGTGATCGTGCCGCGCGCGTCCGGCTGCCAGTACGGCGCGCCCAGGCCGGTGAATGCCGGGACGAACATCACGCCGCCCGAGTCCGGCACCGACGCGGCGAGCGCCTCGACGTCCGACGACTTCTCGATCGCCTTCATGCCGTCGCGCAGCCACTGGACGACCGCGCCGGCAACGAACACGCTGCCCTCGAGCGCGTACTGCTTCGCATCGCCGGGCTGCGCGGCGGCGGTCGCCACCAGCCCGTTGCGCGACGGCTCGAAGTGCCCGCCGGTGTGCATCAGCATGAAGCAGCCGGTGCCGTAGGTGTTCTTCGCCATGCCGGCCTCGAAGCAGGCCTGGCCGAACAACGCTGCCTGCTGGTCGCCGGCGATGCCGGCGATCGGCAGCGGCGCGCCCAATGCCGCGGCGTCGGTCTCGCCGAACCGGCAGCTCGACGGCCGCACCTCGGGCAGCAACGCGCGCGGAACGTCGAGCGCCGCCAGCAGTTCGTCGTCCCACTGCCCGCGGCGGATGTCGTAGAGCATCGTCCGCGACGCGTTGGTCACGTCGGTGACGTGCAGGCGCCCGCCGGTCAGCCGCCACGCGAGCCAGCTGTCGATCGTGCCGAACGCGAGCTCGCCGCGCCGCGCGGCCTCGCGAGCACCGGCGACGTTGTCCAGCAGCCAGCGGATCTTGGTGCCCGAGAAGTAGGGATCGATGACCAGGCCGGTGCGCTCGGCGATCGTCTCCGCGAGACCGTCGTCGCGCAGCCGGCGGCAGATCGGTTCGGTGCGTCGGTCCTGCCAGACGATCGCGTTGTGAATCGGCCGGCCGCTGGCGCGCTCCCAGATCACCGTGGTCTCGCGCTGGTTGGTGA
>DAORSF010000127.1:0-6268 GCA_035443405.1 Burkholderiaceae bacterium
TGAACGCCTTCATCACGCTCGCCGACCCGGCGTCGCTCGACGCGGCCGCCCACTCCGCCGCGCACCGCCTGCGCGACGGCGCACCGATGCCGCTGATGGGCGTGCCGGTCGCGATCAAGGACCTGATGCAGGTCGCCGGCTTCCCGCAGACCAACGGCACCGGCGGCCCGAAGCCGGCGCCGGCCACGCGGGACGCGCTTGCCATCGCGCGGCTGCGCGAGGCCGGCGCGCTGGTGATCGGCACCACCAACCTGCACGAGTTCGCCTACGGGATCACCAGCGAGAATCCCCATCACGGCTGGGTCGTCAACCCGCGGCGCCCCGGACATACGCCGGGCGGCTCCAGCGGAGGGTCGGCGGCCGCCGTCGCCGCCGGCATCGTGCGCCTGGCGGTCGGCACCGACACGGCCGGCTCGATCCGCCTGCCGGCCGCGTGCTGCGGCGTCGTCGGCTTCAAGCCCAGTTTCGATGCGGTGCCGCGCGACGGCGCGCAGACGCTGGGCGCGAGCCTCGATCACGTCGGGCCGATCGCCGCCAGCGTGGCCGATGCGGCACTGGCGTTCTCGGTGATGGCCGGCCAGCCCGCGCGCACCGCGAGCCACGCACCGCTCGCCGGCGTGCGCGTCGGCGTGCCGCGCAACCACTTCTTCGACCCGCTGGCCGATGACGTCGCCCGCGAGGTGCGGGCGGCGCTCGAGCGCATGCGCGCCGATGGCGCCGAAATGGTGGCGGTCGATCTTCCCGGCATCGAGCACGCCGCGGCGCTGCAGTTCGTGACGCTGTGCAGCGAAGCCACCGACGTGCTCTGGCTTCGCCTGAACGAGCATCACGAGACGCTCGGCGCCGACGTGCGCGTGCGCCTGGAGATCGGCCAGTTCATTCCGGCGACCTGGTACGTGCGCGCACAGCGCGGACGTGCGGCGCTGGCTGCGATGTTCGCGAACGCGATGCGCGATCTCGACGTGCTGGTCACGCCGACACTGCGCATCGAGCCGCCCCGTTCGGGTGCCGCTGCCGCGAGGATCGGTGGCCGCGACTATCCGCTGCACACCGCCGTGACCGCGCTCACGATGCCGTTCAACCTGACCGGCATGCCGGCACTGACGCTGCCCTGCGGCCACGGTGACAACGGACTGCCGATCGGCCTGCAGGTCGCCGGCCGGCGCGGCGACGACTGGCGCGTGCTGAACATTGCCGCGCGACTCGAAGACCTGTTTGCTGCAAACCACTAAACGAATGGAGGAGCCCGTGAAGAATCTCTTCAGACTCGCAGTCGCCGCTTCTGCGACCGCCTTCGCCGCCGTCGCCTGGGCGGCGGACCCGATCGTCATCGGCGTGAGCATCGCGCAATCGCCCCCAGGCTCGGTGGTCCAGGGCACGCAGGTCAAGGACGGCGTCGAGATCGTCGTCAAGATGCTCAACGACAAGGGCGGCGTGCTCGGTCGCCAGCTGAAGGTCGTCTACGAAGACAACCAGGGGATCCCCGAGAAGGGCCGCGCGGCCACCGAGAAGCTGATCAGCCGCGACAAGGTGGTCGCAGTGACCGGCGGCCACCAGAGCTCGGTGTGCCTGGCCGAAATCGAGGTCGCGCACCGCAACAAGACGCCGTACGTCAACACCAACTGCTGGTCCGACGACATCCGCACGAAGGGCTACCCGGAGGTCTTCAATCCGGGCAACTACAACACCCGCGTGTCGTCGGCGATGGCCGAGACCATCGCCGCGCTCAAGGTGAAGAGCGTGATCGCGTTCGCCGAGAACACCGACTACGGCATCGGCCAGGCGAAACTGCTCGGCGAGTTCCTGAAGAAGACCGCGCCGCAGACGCAGTACAAGTACGTCGCGCTGGACCGCGCCGGCAAGGACTTCACGCCTGCGGTGCTGCCGCTGCGCGCCAGCCCGCCTGACCTGGTGGTCAACATCATGCTGCCGCCGGCCGCCTACATCCTGATGAACCAGCTGTACGAGCAGGGCGTCGCGCCGAGCGCGAAGACGGGCTTCTACGATGGCGCGGGCATCGCCGACTATCCGGACTTCTGGCAGAACGTCAAGGAAGCCGGCAAGTACATGCTGGCCTTCGGCCTGTACCACCCCGCGATGCCGATGCCCGCGCTCGGCAAGCAGGTCGGCGAGATCTACCAGAAGCAGGCGAAGAACGAGCCGAACCGGCTGATCTTCCAGGCCGCGGACTCGGTGCTGCTGATCGCCCGCGCGATCGAGCAGGCCAAGTCGACCGACGGCGCCGCGATCATCGCTGCGCTGAAGGCCATGGAGTTCGAAGGCGTGCGCGGCAAGTTCTCGTTCTCGCAGGAAGCGGGCTACAAGTACCAGCAATGGGTCGACATCCCGTACGTCACCTACCAGCTGACCGAGATCAACCAGCCGGTCAGCAAGACCACGCTGATCCAGGTCCCGGGCCAGCCGCTGCAGATCGACAAGGTGGTCAAACCGGCCAAGTGACGCCGCGGCGGGCGACGCGCCGGACGCCACGGCGTCCGCGCACCCGCTGGCCGGGCAACGGATCGCGCCGCGGAAGGTTCCGCGGCGCGACGCGGAGACTCGATTGCTCGCTCTCGACCTGTTCGTCAACGGGCTGATCATCGGCCTGTTCTACGCGCTGATGGCGGTCGGCCTGACCATGATCTTCGGGATCCTGAAGGTCGTGAACTTCGCGCACGGCGAGTTCTACATGATCGGCGCCTACACCTACACGCTGGTGTCGCTGTCGCTCGGCGTGTCGCCGTGGCTCGCGTTGCCGGTCGCAGCCGCTTCGGGCGCGCTGCTCGGCTGGGCCACCGAACGCTGGCTGATGCGCCCGCTCTATGCCGGCTACGGTTCGTGGGCGCTGATGAAGGACGAGTACGCGGTGGTGGTCACCTTCGGGCTGTCGCTGCTGCTGATCAACCTGGTCGACAAGGTCGTCGGCCCCTACCCGATGCGCGGTCCGTCGCTCTCCGAAGTGACGCGGATGTCGATCGGGCCGTTCATGGCCAGCGGCCAGAAGCTGATCACCGCCGGCGTGGCGATCGTGCTGCTGGTCGGGCTGGCGCTGTTCATCAAGCGCTCGCTGTGGGGCAGGCAGGTGCAGGCGGTGGCGCAGAACCGTCTCGGCGCCTCGATCGCCGGCATCGATACCGCGCGCGCGAGCAGCATCATCTTCATGGCCTCGGGCGTGCTGGCAGCACTGGCCGGCGCGCTGCTCGCGCCGGTGATCAACCCGGCGCCCGACGTCGGCGTGTTCCCTGCGGTCAAGTCCTACGTGATCGTGGTCATCGGCGGGATGGGCTCGATTCCGGGCAGCATCGTCGCGGCACTCGCGCTCGGCGTGCTCGAGAGCTTCGGCGCGGTCTACATCTCGTACGACTACCGCGACACCTTCGGGCTGGTGCTGCTGATCCTGGTCTTGCTGTTCCGCCCGCAGGGGCTGTTCGGCGAGCGCACGCGGGAGGTCTGAATCCATGGGCATCCCCAGCCATCCGAACTTCCTGCGCAGCAAGCTGATGCAGGAGATGCGCCTGTCCCTGGTGGTGCTGGCCGTGCTGGCGCTGCTGCCGCTGGGGATTTCGTCGCCGTACTGGCTCGGCGTGCTGATCGTCAGCATGTACTTCGCGATGCTGTCGTGCGGCTGGAACCTGCTGGCCGGCTACACCGGGCAGTTCTCGCTGGCGCCCGCGGCCTTCGCGATGCTGGGCGGCTACACGACCGCACTGCTCGCGTATCACTGGCAGGTGCCGCTGTGGATCGGGCTGCCCATGTCGATCGTCGTGCCGGGCCTGATCGGCCTGGTGCTCGGCCGCATCGTACTCAGGCTCTCCGGGCCGTACCTCGCGCTCACCACGCTGTCGTTCGCGGAGATCGTTCGCCTGGTGATCTACAACTCGATCGACTTCACGCGCGGCGACCAGGGCCTGAACGTGCCGGGCCTGATGGACAGCCGCGTCGGCTATTACTACCTGTTCCTGGCCGCGCTCGCCGCGGTGACGATCGTCGTTTTCCTGGTGCTGCGCTCGCCGACCGGCCGCTACCTGCTGGCGATCCGCGACGACGAGATCGGTGCGGCCAGCCGCGGCATCGACGTGGTGCGCGCCAAGAACTGGGCGTTCCTGGTGAGTTGCGCGATCTGCGGCTTCGCCGGCGGCCTGTACGGCACCTTCGCGCAACTGGTGAGCCCGGAGCTCGGCCTGATCTCGCAGACCGGCATCGTCATCGCGATGGTGGTGATCGGCGGCATGGGCACGCTGGTCGGCCCGCTGATCGGCGCGATGCTGGTCTACGTGGCCTCCGAGATGCTGCGCGACGTCGGCAACATCCAGATGATCGTGTTCGCGCTGCTGGTCATCGTGTTCGCCCGCTTCTTCCGCGAGGGGCTGTGGGGCCTGGCGCGCGAGGCGCTCGCCCGCCGACGGGCCACGGCGCCGGCGGCGGTGAAGGAGGCCTGATGGCGCTGCTGCAGATCCAGTCGGTCGAGAAACGCTTCGGCGGCCTGCGCGCGGTAGACGGCGTCAGCATGGACGTGCGCCAGGGCGAGCTGCTGGGCCTGATCGGGCCCAACGGGTCGGGCAAGACCACGCTGCTCAACGTGCTGTCGGGGCACATGGCTGCCGACGCCGGCGAGGTGCTGCTCGACGGGCGCACCGTGCTGGGCCTGAATCCGACGCAGCTGACCCGGCTCGGCGTGCTGCGGATGTTCCAGATGACGCGCGTGTTCAACCGGGTCAGCGCCTTCGACAACCTGGTCGTCTGCGGGCTGGCGATGGGACTCGACGAGGCGAAGGCCGTGGCGCGCGCAGTGGAGCTGCTCGAAGAGCTCCAGCTCGCCCACGTGATGCACCTCGATGGCGGGCAACTTTCGGGGGGCCAGAAGAAGCTGCTCGAGTTCGGCGCCTGCTTCATGGTGCCGCCGCGGATCGCGCTGCTCGACGAGCCGTTCGCCGCGGTCCATCCGGTCATGAAGGAGACCATGGCCGCGTTCATCAGGCGCCGCAACGCCAGCGGCCAGACCTTCATCCTGGTGAGCCACGACATGCCGGTGGTGGTCGAGCTGTGCGCGCGCTCGGTGTGCATGAACGCAGGCAAGGTGCTCGCCGACGGCCCGACGCAGGAGGTGCTCAACGGCGTGGCCGTCATCGAGGCCTACCTGGGCGAGCAGGCGCACGAGGGGCACGAGCATGGCTGACACCGTGCTCGCCATGGAGGGGGTCACCGCCGGCTATCTCGGCGACATCGACGTGCTGCGCGACGTTTCGCTGGCGGTGCACGCCGGCCGCATCAGCGGGCTGATCGGACTGAACGGCGCCGGCAAGTCGACGCTGATGAAGACGCTGTGCGGCTTCCTGCCTCCCAAATCGGGCCGCGTGACGCTGGGCGGCCGCGACATCTCGGGCAAGGCGCCGCACACGATGATCGACGACGGGCTCTGGTACATCCCGCAGGAGTCGAGCCTGTTCCCGTACATGACGGTCGCCGAGAACCTGCGGCTGCCGCTCGAAGGCCGCCGCAAGCAGTTCGGCGCGGTGATCGAAGCGCGCTACGCCGACACGCTCGAGCGCTTCCCGGTGCTCAGGGAGAAGGTCGCGGCCCAGGCCGGCGACCTGTCGGGCGGCCAGCAGAAATCGCTGGAGTTCGCCAAGGCCTACATGGTGCAGCCCAGGGTCTGCCTGATCGACGAACCGAGCATCGGCCTGGCGCCGCGGGTCGCGGCCGAGGTGTTCCAGTGGATCGACGCGTTCGCGAAGGGCGGGATGGGGATCCTGCTGGTCGACCACAACGTGCGCCGCGTGGTGGCGATGTCGGACCACATCTACGTGATGAGCCTGGGCGAGATCACCGCCGAGGGCAGCCCCGCGGATTTCGCCGGCGACCTCCATGCGCAGGTGCGCGAATGGCTGGGGATCAACTTCTGAGTGGCGCGCGCAGGCTCGTGCCGAGGCCTCTGACCGCCGAAGCCTTCGCACAGTATGGCGACGTGGTGACCAGCGCCGGGCGCGACGGGCACAGCATCAACGCGGGCACCTCGGTGCGCGTGGAGATGCCCGAGCCCGACCTGCTCGATCACGGTGGCCGGCCGTCGCTGAGCGTGTTCCGCGCGAACGCGGTGCGCCTGCCGTTCGAGGTGCGCGAACTGGAGCGGCATCGGCTCGGCAGCCAGACCTTCCTGCCGCTGGGTGGCACGCCGTTCGTCGTCGTCGTGGCGCTGGGCGACGACGCGCCCGATGACGACACCCTCGCGGCCTTCCTGGTCGACGGGCGGTGCGGCATCACGTTCGGG
>DAORSF010000128.1:0-1683 GCA_035443405.1 Burkholderiaceae bacterium
GACAGGTTGGCGAGCTGCCAGTGCACGCCGTCTGGCCCGACGACGCCGCGCTGCGCGTCGGCGGCGATCGCGCAGCCGCCCATCACGTGCGCGGACACGATGCGGGTGAGCAGCGGCTTCATCGGCAGCGCCGCGATCGCGGCACGCGCGTCCGGCCAGCTGCGGTACGCGCCGGCGAGTTCGTGTACCGGATGGACGGCGCGGGCTCCCGCCTCGAACTGGATCTGCGCCATCGACAGCAACGCGCGCCGCACGCCGTCGAATACGAAGCCGGTCAGCGGGTAGTCGAGGACGGGAGAGCCGTCGCTGCGAAGTTCGACGCGGCCGCCGGCGGCATCGGGATGAAAGCCGTCGCGCAGCAGCGCCAGCAGCGCATGCGTGTGCGCGAACTCCTTCATGCGTTGCGCGTGGCCCTTCCCGAAGCCGTGCAAGGTCGTCGCGTAGAGCACCGGGTGGATCGGCGGCGCCTCGAGCTTGTAGCCGATGGGTCCGTCGACCGGCTGGCCGTCGAGGAAGTGGTCGCTGTAGATCGTCTGCGGCGCGCCGGAAAAGCCGTCGACCCGGTGCTCGAAGCCCGCGGCCGACACCACCGTCGGATGCAGGAAGGTGCGCGCGCCCGTCAACCGGTTCGGATCCGGTGCCGCGGAGCGAAGCAGCAGTGCAGGGCTGTTGATCGCGCCGCCGGACAGCACGAAGTGCGTCGCGCGCACGCGGGTGCGCCGACCGCTCGGCCGCAGGCCGTCGGCGTCGAGCCAGTCGATCTCGAGCCCCTCGACCCTCGCGCCCGCGATCTCGAGCCGCGTCGCGCGCGCGCGCGTGCACAAGGTCGCGCCGGCGTCGAGCGCGACGGGCACCGTCGTCACGAGCATCGACTGCTTCGCGTTGACGGGGCAGCCCATGCCGCAGTAGCCGAGGTTCAGGCATCCGCGCACGTTGCGCCGGATGGCAGGCGCCGGCATGCCGAGCTTGCCGGCGCCGCGCCGCAGCAGGTCGTTGTTCTCGTTCGGCGGCGCGAGCCACGGTCCGATCGACAGCCGCCGCTCGACCTGCTCGAACCACGGGATCAGCGCCTCGGGCGTGAACGTCGCCAGACCGTAGTGGTCGCGCCACCAGCCGAGCGTCGCGGTCGGGGTGCGGAAGCTCGAGGTCCAGTTGACGGTCGTCGATCCGCCGACGCAGCGGCCCTGCAGGACGTTGATCGCCTTGTCCTTGGTCTTGCGTGCGGCGGACTCCTGGTAGAGCTGCGGATAGGCCGTCGCCTCGCGCATGTCGAAGTCGCGCGAGCTCCTGAGCGGGCCTTCCTCAATCATCAGAACGCGCAGCCCGGCGCGCGCAAGGATCTCGGCGGTGATTCCGCCGCCCGCGCCGGTGCCGACGATCGCCACGTCGCAGTCGAGTTGCCCGGGCAGCGTCGCGTCGCCGGCGTCGAGCACCTTCCAGCCTCGCGCGAGACCGTCGGCGATCGGGTCGGGGATGCGGCTCATTCGGTAGCGGCTCCGTTCGGGCGTTGCGGCAGCGGGTGTCGCAGGGGCTTCAAAGAGGGCTTCAGATTCGCGGCGGGCCGTCGTAGCCGATGCCGGCCCACTGCGCCGGATCGGCATACCAGCTGCCCACCACGAGGTCGTGCAGCGCGTGGTACGCGCTCTGCAGCAATTCGAGCCGGTGCGTGCGCCAGCCCTGCAA
>DAORSF010000128.1:1783-6256 GCA_035443405.1 Burkholderiaceae bacterium
AAGACCTGGCAGGCGCATCGGCTTGCGCGCACGCACCGCGACCTGATGTCCGAGCCGCGCCACGGGCCGGCTGCCCGGTTCTTCCTGCAGGACCTGTATGGCGCCAAGGACTTCTCGCAGCGCGATGCCGAGCTGGTGAAGATCGTCCCGATGATGGTTCGGCTGCTGCCCGATGCGGCGCTGGCGACGATCGCCGACGCCGTGGAGATGGACGCGTTGTCCGAACGCATGGACCTCGCGCTGGCCCGCGACCTTCGACCCACCGACCCGGCTGCCATCGACGAGGCCGAGTACGCTGCCGCCTATCGGCGCGCCGGGGCGCGTGCCGAGCGCGAGCACCAGCTCGAGCTGATCGTCACCATCGGCCACTCGCTCGACCGACTCGTGCGCCACCCGATGCTGGGCCGCCTGCTGAAGGCGATGGCCGGCCCGGCACGGCTGGCCGGCCTGTCGCAGATGCACGACTTCCTTGCGCGCGGCTTCGACGCGTTCCGCGCCATCGGCGGCGCGTCGGAGTTCCTGTCGCGGATCGAGGCGCGCGAGCGAGCGATCCTCGAGGCGCTGTATGCGGGCGCGCGCAGCGGCTGGAGCGAGGTGCCCGAGGAGCGGCCTTAGCGACGGGCGGGGGCAGCATCGCTTGAGCGGGCATGGCGTTTCCGCTACAATCACCGGTTCCTTGCCGCACGGTGTATCGACGCAATGGCGCCGGCGGCCTTCGACCACAGGGTAAGCCCGCGCGACGGGCACGCGTCACGACCTCCGACGGCCGCCAGGCCGGATCCGGGTGGCGTGCGCGATCGTCGCCGGGTCATCCGAACCAGGAGAACCGATGCGTCACTACGAAATCGTGCTGATCGTCCACCCCGACCAGAGCGAGCAGGTGCCCGCGATGATCGAGCGGTACAAGGCGATGATCGAAGCCCAGGAGGGCAAGGTCCACCGGATCGAGGACTGGGGCCGGCGGCAGCTGACCTACCCGATCCAGAAGGTGGCCAAGGCCCACTACGTGCTGGTCAACATCGAGTGCGGCAAGCCGACGCTCGACGAACTCGAGCACGCCTTCCGGTTCAACGACGCCGTGCTGCGCCACCTGATCGTCGCGATGAAGAAGGCCGAGACGGGCGCGTCGCCGATGTGGAAGCAGATCCAGAAGGAAGAGGCTCGCAAGGCCGCTACCGAGGCGCCGCAGGCCGGCTGAGGCCGACCGGCGGGCGGGGAACGAACTGGGGACGACGGCCAACCGTGTCGAGTTGTCGGGTGTGCTGATCGAGCGCGAAGCGCTGAGGTACACGCCGGCGGGTATCGCGATGCTGAACGCGCGACTGAGCCACGGCTCGGAGGTGCGCGAGGCGGGACACCCGAGGCAGCTCGACTTCGAGGTTTCGGTGCGATTCGCCGGATCGATCGCGGCGCGCGCCGACCGGCTGGCACTCGGAGTGCAGGTCGTCGTGACCGGATTCCTCGCGCCGCGCCGGCGGCAGTCGAAGTCGCTCGTGCTGCACGTGACCGAGTTCGCGTCGCCGGCCGCCCTCGACGACACGATCAACGACACGATCAACGAACACCATTGACAGGAAAAGAGAGAACGCCATGGCCACTTTCCGCCGCGGTTCCAAGGACAAGAAGCCCCGCCGCCCGTCGCAGAGCGCGCTGTTCAAGCGCAAGAAGTTCTGCCGTTTCACCGCCGAGAAGATCGAGTGGATCGACTACAAGGACATCGATCTGCTGAAGGACTTCATCACCGACACCGGCAAGATCATCCCGGCGCGCCTGACCGGCACCAAGTCCCGCTTTCAGCGCCAGCTGCAGGACGCGATCAAGCGCGCGCGCTTCCTCGCGCTGCTGCCGTACACCGACAATCACTGAGCCGGGGGAAACCGAGATGCAAGTCATCCTGCTCGAAAAACTGGTCAACCTGGGCCAGCTCGGCGACGTCGTGAAAGTGCGCGACGGCTACGCCCGCAACTTCCTGATCCCGCAGGGCAAGGCGCGCCGCGCCACCGACGCGGCGATCAAGGAATTCGAGGGGCGCCGCGCCGAGCTCGAGAAGACTCAGGCCGATCGCCTGGCGGCCGCGCAGGCGCTCGGCGAGAAGTTGAACGGCGCAACTGTCCGGATCACCGAGAAGGCGGGTGTCGACGGCCGGCTGTTCGGCTCGGTCACCAACTTCGACATCGCGGAAAGCCTGAAGAAGCAGGGTTTCGCGGTGGAGAAGGGCATGGTGCGCATGCCGTCCGGTCCGCTCAAGACGGTCGGCGACGCGAGCGTCGACGTTGCGCTTCACGGCGACGTGGTGGTCCAGGTCACGGTGACCGTCGTTGGCGAGAGCGCCTGAGCGTAACCGAGCAGGCCGCAGGGCTGAACATGCGCCCGGCGTAGCGCCCGAGCATCGATGTCCGCAGTACCGAATCCTTTGCAGGGCGGCGATCCGCAGATCGCCGCGCTGCGCGTGCCGCCGCATTCGATCGAGGCCGAGCAGGCCGTGCTCGGCGGACTGCTGCTGGACAACTCGGCCTTCGACCGCGTGGCCGACGTGCTGCGCGAGGAAGACTTCTACCGCCACGACCACCGCCTCATCTGGCACCAGATCGCGCGACTGATCGAGCGCAGCCACCCGGCCGACGTGGTCACCGTCTACGAGGCGTTGCAGTCGCTCGGCAAGGCCGACGAGTCCGGTGGCCTGTCCTACCTGAACTCGCTGGCGCAGGAAACCCCGTCGGCGGCCAACATCCGCCGCTACGCGGAGATCGTTCGCGACCGCTCGATCCTGCGCAGGCTGATCTCGACTTCCGACGAGATCACCACGTCGGCGCTCAATCCGCAGGGCAAGGACACTCGCCAGCTGCTCGACGAGGCCGAGTCGAAGGTGTTCCAGATCTCCGAGGACGGCTCGCGCGGACAGGCCGGTTTCCAGCCGCTGCCCGAACTGCTGGGCAAGGTGGTCGAGCGGATCGACGAGCTGTACCACCAGGACAATCCGAACGACGTGACCGGCGTGCCGACCGGCTACGTCGATTTCGACCGGATGACCTCCGGGCTGCAGCCCGGCGACCTGATCATCGTCGCCGGAAGACCGTCGATGGGCAAGGCGCAGCCCCTCGACGCGAAAATCCGCCTGCGTACCGGCTGGAAGCCGATGGGCGAGATCGCGGTCGGCGATGCGCTGGCATCGATCGACGGCGCGCCGTCCATCGTCACCGGCGTGTTCCCGCAGGGCGAGCGCCAGGTCTACCGGGTGCGGTTCTCCGATGGGCGCAGCACCGAGTGCTGCGACGAGCACCTGTGGCGCGTTCGGTATCGCGAGTGGGTTGCGCCGCGCATCCTGAGCACGGCACGGCTGCGCGAGATGCTGGGGCGGGTGCGCTACCGCAATCGACTCTGGATCGACATGCCGTCCGGGGACTTCGGCGCCGACGATCCATTGCCGGTCGATCCGTGGGTGATCGGCGCGTTGCTGGGTGACGGCTGCCTTCGGCGCAGCTCGGTGCTGTTCTCGAATGCCGCCGCAGACGTGCTCGACCGCATGCGCGAGCGTGTCGGCAGCGGGCTGATCCTGCAGCATGCGTCGCGCTACGACTGGCGAATCGTCCAGCCCGACCGTGGCGCGGTGGCCGGGCATGCCGGCAGGCATCCGAATCCGCTGAAGGTCCAGCTCGAAGCACTCGGCCTGTGGGGCCGATCGTCGCACGACAAGTTCATTCCCGACGTCTACCTGGACGCCGGACGCGAGGCGAGGCTCGACTTGCTGCGCGGGTTGCTCGACACCGACGGTTGGGTCGAGCGCTGGGGCACGGTGCGCCTGTCCACCGCCAGCGAGCGCCTTGCGCTCGATCTCCAGGCGCTGGTGCGTTCGCTCGGCGGCTGGTGTTCGATCAAGGTCAAACGTCCGACTTTCCGCGTCGGCGGCGAGCGGCGCGACGGACTGCCGGCGTTCGTCTGCACGATCAGCCATCCCGATCCGGCAAGCCTGTTCCTGCTTGGCGACAAGGCGAAAGGCATGGAGAACGGGCGCGTGCGCCGCAAGCTGCCGGTCATCGTGTCGATCGAAGCCACACGGCGCACGGCCGTGCAGTGCATCGCGGTGTCGCATCCCAGCCGGCTCTACATCACCGACGACTACGTGATGACGCACAACACCTCGCTGGCGCTGAACATGGCCGAGCACGTCGCGGTCGACCAGGGCCTGCCGGTGGCGGTGTTTTCGATGGAGATGGGCGCCACGCAGCTCGCGATGCGCCTGGTCTGCTCGGTGGGCAGGCTCGACCAGCAGCGGCTGCGCACGGGGCGACTGGTCGACGACGACTGGCCGCGGCTGACCAGCGCGATGCAGAAGATGCAGGATTCGCAGCTCTTCATCGACGAGACCCCGGCGCTCAACGCGCTCGAGCTGCGCGCGCGCGCGCGACGCCTGTCGCGCCAGTGCGGCAAGCTGGGCCTGATCGTCGTCGACTACCTGCAGCTGATGTCGGCCAC
>DAORSF010000129.1:0-6250 GCA_035443405.1 Burkholderiaceae bacterium
GCGCATCGCCGGCGTGCCGCGCGGCCACCTGATGATGCACAAGCTGGTCGTCAACCAGGTGCTGGAATCGATGGGGCTGGAGCAGGCGCAGATGTTCGCGACGGTGTTCGACGGCATCACCCGGCACAATCCGGAAGGCATGTGGTTCCGTCGCCACGCGCAGCTCCACGGCTTCAAGGATGCCGTCGCGTGGCGCGACTCGGGCCGGCCGATCCCGGAAGGCGCCGAGGCGCAGGCGCTGGTCGCCGGGATGGAGCGCGAGCTCGACCGCGCGTTGCCGCGCACGGGGGCCGCGGGACCCGCCGCGACGGCGGGCAGGCGCAAGCGGCGCTGAGGGCCTGCGGCGACGGGTTCAGACTGCCGGTTCGGCCAGCATCTCGCCGAAGCGCACGACGCGGTTGCGTCCCTCGGTCTTCGCGCGGTACACGCAGTGGTCCGCGTGCACCATGACGCGCTCGAGCGACTCGGCATCGTCGACCGGCACCGCGCCGATGCTCGCGGTCAGCACGATCGTCGACGTCCCGGCGCGTATGGGTGCGGCTTCCAGCGCGCGGCGCAATTCGTCGATCGTGCGGTTCGCATCGACGTCGCTGCCGCTGCGAATCAGCGCGCAGAACTCCTCGCCGCCGTAACGACCGAGCAGTCCATGACCCTTCATGGCCTTTTTCAGCACGCGCGCGGCGTGCTGCAGCGCGCGGTCGCCGACCGAGTGGCCGAAGCGATCGTTGACCGACTTGAAGTGGTCGAGGTCGATCATCAGCAGGTGGTGAACGGCGCCGGCGGCGCGGCGCGCGCGCAGGCGCTCGCGCGACAGCTCGAAGAATTGCCGCCGCGAGTGCAGGCCGGTCAGCTCGTCGGTGGTGGCACGCCGATGCAGCTCGCCCGAGATGCGCGCGTGCAGCATCATCTGCACGATCATCGCCAGGGCGATCGGGCTCAGTGCGAACAGCAGTCCGAAGCCGACCTGCGCGGCGCTCGGCGCAAACACGCCGCCTGACGCCGAGGTCACGCCCAGCACCGCAGCGATGCCGCGCAACAGGTGAACCAGCGCGTAGCCGCCGAAGAACGTGGCGAGCGTGCGCACGTACGGTTGCCTGCCGTAGGCGTCCGAACGGCGGATGACGTAGACGCAGGCCGCGACCCATCCGAACTGCACGACCGCGGTCGCGATCACCCGATCGGCGACGTCGGCGGGATCGTTGCCGAGCCAGGCCCACAGCAACGCCAGCGCCGCGAGCTGGGCGCCGACCAGCCGGCGCGGCTGCGCGCGGCCGAACAGGCGAAACGTCGCGTCCGTGGTCAGGACGACGCCGACCGACACGAAGAGGTTGGTTCCGAAGTAGCTCAGCCAGTCCGGGAGGCCGCCGCGAAGCGCGAGCAGCGTCTGGCCGAACGCCATCGCCACCAGCGCGAGCGCATAGCGGCGCATCGCTCCGGCGGCCGGGCGGTACATCCGCTCCAGCCCCACGAACGCCATGGCGCCGAGCGCGGTCGTGCAGGCGCCCACGAGGAAGATCGTGCGCAGGTCGAACAGGGTAGTCATCGTCGCCAGCGTAGCCGGGGGGCCGATCCGCCGGCGTTTGCCCCGGACGACGTCCGACGGGCGGAGCATCCGGTCGGAGGAGCGCTCGCCGGCGCCGGGTTCGCGGCTCGCGACTGTTGCGCCGGCGATTCACGCTTGCGCCGGGTGATAGCATCACGTCAACAGGAGAGGCCCGTGTCCAGTGCCCCGACCGTCTACGCCTTCGAAGGCGTCGTCCCGGTGATCGATCCATACGCTTACGTGCATCCGTCGGCGGTGCTGATCGGCGACGTGATCGTCGGGCCCGGCTGCTACGTCGGCGCCGGCGCGGTACTGCGCGGCGATTTCGGGCGCATCGTGCTCGAGCGCAACGCCAACGTGCAGGACAACTGCGTGCTGCATTCGCGCCCCGAGCAGGATTGCGTCATGGAGCAAGAGAGCCACATCGGCCACGGCGCGGTGATCCACTGCGCGCGCGTCGCGCGCGATGCGATGGTCGGCGTCGGCGCGGTCGTGATGGACCGCGCGCTGATCGGCGAGCAGGCGATCGTCGCGGCCATGTCGTTCGTCAAGGTCGACATGCAGGTCCCCCCGCGGGTCCTCGTGGCGGGCCTGCCTGCGAAGGTCGTGCGCCCGTTGACGGATGCCGACATCGCGTGGAAGCGCGCAGGGACCGCGCTCTACGTCGAATTGGCGCAACGCTGCCGCGCCGGCCTGGTGCCGGCCGCGGCGCTGGAGGCGGTCGAGCCCGGGCGAGCACGCACGAAATGGTCGTTCGACAACGCGCGCGCCGCGCAGTCGCCGCCGCGGACGCAACGGTGACGCGGCAGCGGCGGAACGGTCAGGCGTTGAGCAGCCAGCGGCCGTCGCGCCGCAACTGACCCTGCGCGACCAGTTCGTCGGCGGCCCAGCCCAGCGCGACCTCGAACGACATGCCGATCAGCGCGGCGGTGCGCTGCATCACCGTCGCGTGCCGCAGCGGTTCGGCCAGCCGCGCCGCCTCGATCCGCTCGAGGTCGAGCAGCAGGAACTTCACCAGCACTTTCAGCGCGTGGCGCGCGTGGCGCCGCGGATCGGCGCGCATGGCTTCGAGCCTCGTAAAGGCGCGGTCGAGGGCCGCGCGCACGTCGCCGAACGCTCGGCCGTGGCCGGGCAGCACCAGTTCGACCGGAAGCGCGGCGATCATCTCGAGCACCGACTGCTGCTCGTCGAAGCCCGACTGTCCGTCGAGTTCCGGAAAGATCACGCCGAAGCCGTGTTCCCACAGCGCGTCGGCCGAAATCAGCACCGCTTCCCGCTCGCAATGAAAAACGAGACTCTTCGGATCGTGTCCTGGCGCCGACATTACCCGCCAGTCCAGTCCGCCGAGACGCAAGGTGTCGCCTGGAGCCAGGGTTGCGGCATGCCGGAACCGCGCGCAGCGCTGGCCGGTCGTCGAATGGGTCAGCGCCGCCTCGTCCCAGGCCGCGACGTCGGCAGCGCTCGCGGCCGGGATCGTGATCGGACAGTCGAACGCCTCGCCGAGCGCCTGGTTGCCGCCGCAATGGTCGGAATGCAGGTGCGTGTTGACGATGCCGGCAAGCCGGACGCTGCGGCCACGATCGGCGCGCGCCTGGCCGAGCAGCCGCCGCAGCAGTTCGACCGTGAGCGCGGCGTGCTTGGCATAGCCGGTATCGACGACGATCGCCGTGTCGCCTTCGTATCCCAGGACCTGGTTCGACGACAGCCAGTCGCGCTCGATGAACTGCAGGGAAGCGGGCAGCACGGGTGCCGTGCCGGATGGCGTAACGCCGCTCATGCGGACCGGTCGCGGCGCAACTCGCCGTGGCCGGTCGCGCCGGGTCGAAGCGCGCGGCGCTGGCCGATCGCCGACCAGATTGCGCGCCTCGCATCGTCGCCGAGCGAGCCCCAGGCGGCGATCTCGTCGAGCGTGCGCAGGCAGCCCTCGCACAGGCCGCTGGCCGGATCGATGCGGCAGATCGAGACGCAAGGTGATGGAATTTGTCCGCCACGCATCAGTCAGTCTCGGGTTCCCGTTGCCGGTGCGAGGCCAATGCGTTGCCTGCGCGCGACATGCTGCGTCGACCCAACTGCGCAGAGATCCATTGCCCGGTATCGACCAGCCGGTCCAGATCGAGGCCGGTTTCGATGCCGAGGCCGTGCAACAGGTAGACCACGTCCTCGGTGGCGACGTTGCCCGTCGCCCCCTTGGCGTAGGGGCAGCCGCCGAGGCCTGCGATCGACGAGTCGAAGCGGGAGATCCCCGACTGCAGGCTTGCCACCACGTTGGCGATCGCCTGGCCGTAGGTGTCGTGGAAGTGCCCCGACAGCCGATCGGCTGGCACTTCGCGCAAGACCGCCTCGAACACGCGGGCCACCTGGGCTGCGGTGCCGACGCCGATCGTGTCGGCGATGCCGATCTCGTCACAACCGAGGTCGCGCAGCCGGGCCGAAACGTCGACCACCGACGCGACCGGCACCTCGCCCTGGTACGGGCAGCCGAAGGCGACCGACACCGCGGCGCGCAGCCTCAGGCGGTTCGCCTTCGCGGCCTGCGCGACCGGACGGAAGCGCTCGATGCTCTCGGCGATCGAGCAGTTGATGTTGCGCATCGAAAAGGCTTCGCTGGCGGCGGCGAAGATCACCACCTCGTCGGCGCCGGCCGCGAGCGCGGCCTCGAAGCCCTTCATGTTCGGGGTCAGCACCGAGATGGTGGCGCCCGCCGGACGCGGCAGCCGCGCCATGACGTCGGCGGCGTCGGCCATCTGCGGGACCCACTTCGGCGACACGAAGGAAGTGGCCTCCAGCTGTCGAACGCCCGCACCGAGCAGGCGCTCGCACAACTCGATCTTCACGTCGGTCGAGACCGGCTGCTTCTCGTTCTGCAGGCCGTCGCGCGGACCGACTTCGGTGATCAGGACCCGGCTGGGCAGCGACATCGGCACTCCTGGCAAGGGCGGGCGCTCCCGGCCCGCCGATACGGTCCATTCTACTGGGCCGCGTCAATACCCGCGCCGGCGGTCCACCGCGCCGCCTACCGCGACGCCTCGTTCGAAGTCGCGAAGCCTTGCTGCGACCTGCTCCGCGGAGGCCTCGACCCGGGTGACCGCTGCAACGTGCGGCGTGACGCGAACCTTGGGGTGCCGCCAGAACGGGTGCGCCGGCGGCAGCGGTTCGTCACGGAACACGTCGAGGGTGGCGCCGGCGAGCCGGCCCCGATCGAGCGCCTCGAGCAGCGCCCGCTCGACGAGCAGCCCGCCGCGCGCGACGTTGATCAGCCACGCTCCCCGCGGCAGCCAGGACAGGCGCTCGGCGTCGAGCAGGTCTACGGTCGCCGGCGTCAGTGGCGCCAGCACGATTGCCACCCGGCAGCCCGCGAGGAATGCGCGCAGGCCGTGCGACGCGTCGAAGCAGTCGACACCTTCCAGTTTGCGGGCACGCTGCGCATAGCCTCGCACCGGGAAACCTGCCGATGCGATCGTCGCGGCGACCTGCGCGCCCAGCACGCCGAGCCCCAGGATGCCCACCGGCCAGGACGCGGGCGGCTCGACCGGCAACTCGCGCCAGACCGCGTCGCGCTGCTGGGCTTCGAAGTCGCCGCTGCGGCGCTGGACCCGCAGCACCTCGTGCAGGCAGTACTGCGCCATCTGGATGCCCATGCCGGCGTCCTCCAGCCGGAACAGCGGCAGCGTCGGCGGCAGTCCCGGGTGCCGCAACACGTGGTCGACGCCCGCCGCGGCGCTGAAGAAGGCGCGCAGGCGGGGCTGTCGAGCGAAGAAGTCGTCGGGAGGTTTCCAGCCGACCGCGTAGTCGGCGATCGGGTCGTCGCCGCCCGACCAAGCGAACACCTCGGCATCGGGCAGGCGGGCCGACAGCGCCGCGACCCAGCGGTCACGGGCTTCGGTGTCGGGATGCGTGATCGCGATTCGGGTCGGCATGGTGGGCGAGAGCGCCGTGGGCTGCGGCGGGTCTGCCGCGGGTTTGCCGCGGGTCTGCGGCGCCAGTGGCGTCAGCGGCGCGCCGCGAACTCGACCAGCTGGGCACCCTCGGCGACCTGTTCGCCCACGGCGTACAGGATGGCGGCGACTTCGCCGTCGGCGGGCGCGTTGATCGTGTGTTCCATCTTCATCGCCTCCATGACCAGCAGCGGCTGGCCGCGGACCACCTTCGCGCCGCGCTCGACCATCAGCGCGATCACCTTGCCCGGCATGGGCGCGGTGAGCTTCGCGTCGTCGACGTCTTCCTCGCCGACGTGGGCCAGCGGTGGCGCATAGCCCAGCGTCAGGTGCCCGTCGGCCATGAAGAGGTGCAGCGTCTCGCCATCGAGCACCACGCCGGCCTCGAAGGCGCGGTCGCCGACGAGCCCGCGCAGCCGCCGCTCGGCCGGCGACCAGCGCAGGTCCGCAATGCAGATCGCATCGTCGCCGTCGCGCACCGTCCAGCCGCGCGGCGCGTACTCGACCTGGACCGGACACGGCTCGCCGGCCGCGTCGAAGGGCAGCGTGCGGAGCAGCCAGCTCGACGGGCGCCAGCCGTTGCGCAGGTTCCACGGGTCGTGGCGCGCGGCGCCGTGCGCTTGCCGAGCCGCATCGTCGGCCTCGCCGGCCAGCACGGCAGCTGCGGCAATGGCCCGGGCGAGCAGCGGCGGCCGCTCGGGCGCGGGCAGCAGCGCGGCCTTCTCGTGCTCGATCAGGCCGGTGTCGAGCTCGGCGCGCGCGAACGCGCCGC
>DAORSF010000130.1:0-6229 GCA_035443405.1 Burkholderiaceae bacterium
CGCCGGCCGCGCCGTCGGCGCGCGCGCGAGCCGCTGGCTGATGGCGGGCGGCATCGCGCTGATCGTGCTGTCGGTCTTCGAGCTCGTTCCGCGGTTGTCGCCGCTGCCCGGTTTCGCGCTGCTGGTGCTCTCGCTGTTCCTGCGCAGGTTGTCCTCCCGATGATGCAAGTCGATGTCCGGATCCTCGATCCGAGATTGAACGGGCAACTGCCCGCCTACGCCACCGCGGGCAGCGCCGGACTCGACCTGCGCGCGTGCATCGACGCGCCGCTCGAGCTCGCGCCCGGCGACGCGCGACTGCTGCCCACCGGCATGGCGATCCACCTCGGCGACCCGGGTTACGCGGCGATGATCCTGCCGCGCTCGGGCCTGGGAACGAAGCACGGCATCGTGCTCGGCAACCTGGTCGGCCTGATCGACGCCGACTACCAGGGACCGCTGATGGTGTCGTGCTGGAACCGCGGCCGCGAGCCGTTCACGATCCAGCCGATGGAGCGGATCGCACAGATGATCGTCGTGCCGGTCATGCGGGTGCGGTGGAATCCGGTCGACGTTTTCGTCGAGTCCGACCGCGGCAGCGGCGGCTTCGGCAGCACCGGCAAGGCGTGAGCAGGACGCTGCTGGTCGTCTGGTGGACGATGACCGGCGGCACGCGCCAGCTGGTCGACGCGTTCTGCGAGGGAGCGACGGGGCACGACGACGTCGAACTGGTCGTTCGGCGCGCCGATCGAGCCGAAGCTCCCGACGTCCTCGCCGCCGACGCAATGCTGTTCGCGACCCCCGAGAACCTCGCGTCGATGGCCGGCATGATGAAGGACTTCTTCGACCGCACCTACTATGCGGTACTCGAGCGTGTCGACGGCCGACCGTACGCGACCATCGTGTGTGCAGGCTCCGACGGCCAGGGCGCCGCCCGCCAGATCGCGCGCATCGCAACCGGCTGGCGCCTCAAGCCGGTGGCCGAACCGCTGGTCGTGATCACGCACGCGCAGACGCCCGAAGCGATCCTCGCCGCGAAGTCGATCGACGCGCCTTCGCTCGATCGCGCGCGCGAGCTCGGCGCGGCGATGGCCGCAGGCGTCTCGATGGGGATCTGGTAGCCGCGCGCTCAGCGCGCCGCCGCGACCAGCGCCTCGAGCTTCAGCACGTCGGCCGCGAACTGGCGGATGCCCTCGGCCAGCTTCTCGGTGGCCATCGCGTCCTCGTTGAGCGCCCAACGGAAGTGCTTCTCGTCGTAGCGCACGCGCTCGATCGCTTCTTCGCGCGAGCGCGCGGCGTCGAGCCGGCGTTCGACCGGCTGTTGCGAGGCGCGCAATTGCTCGAGCAGTTCGGGACTGATCGTGAGCAGGTCGCAGCCGGCGAGTGCCAGCACCTGGCCGGCGCTGCGGAAGCTCGCCCCCATCACCTCGGTCGGATAGCCGAACTTCTTGTAGTAGCCGAAGATGCGGCGGACGGACTTCACGCCCGGATCGTCGTCGGGCGCGTAGTCGACGCCGTCGCGCTTGCGATACCAGTCGTAGATCCGCCCGACGAAGGGCGAGACCAGCGTCACGCCGGCATCGGCGCAGGCCACTGCCTGCGGGAACGAGAACAGCAGCGTCAGGTTGCAGTGGATGCCTTCGTTCTCGAGCGACTCCGCCGCGCGAATCCCTTCCCACGTGGACGCGACCTTGATCAGCACCCGCTCGCGGCCGATGCCCGCCTCCTCGTAGAGCCCGATCAGACGGCGCGCCTTGGCCATCGTCGCGTCGGCGTCGAAGGACAGGCGAGCATCGACCTCGGTCGACACGCGTCCCGGCACGATCGACAGGATCTCCTGGCCGAAACGCACCAGCAGCCGGTCGCAGACGTCGGCCAACGGCGCCTGGGGGTGCGCTGCGACGGTCTGCGCGAGCAGCGCGCCGTACTCGGGCTTCTGCACCGCCTTCACGATCAGCGTCGGATTGGTGGTCGCATCGCGCGGCGCGTACGCGCGCATCGTGTTGAAGTCGCCGCTGTCGGCCACCACGGTGGTGAAGCGCTTGAGCTGATCGAGTGCGTTCATGCGATTCCTCGGGCCATCCGGGCTCAGGCCGCGCGCTGGGCCGGTAGCGCGCGCGCAGGCAGCGCCGCGTGCGCCGCCCGCGCGGCCAGCGCGCCGAGCAGCAGGAACAGCGCCGCGCTCCAGAGGGCAAACGGCAGGCCCAGCAGCGGCACGTTGGCCTCGCTGCACGAGGCCGTGGCCTCGAACAGCCAGGGCAGCGACTCGTCGAGCCGCAGCTTCATCAGCGCGCGATCGGCGAACGTGAACGCGCACGACAGGCTCTGCGCGGCGACGAACTGCTGGTGCAACGCCGCCCACACGCCGCCGAGCGCGGCCACGCCGGCGAGCACCGACGAGGCCAACAGCGCCATGCAAGAACGCCCGGCGAGCAGCCAGCCTGCGAAGGCCAGCGCCGCAACCAGCAGGAACACGAGGCGCTGGAACGTGCACCAGGCGCACGGCTCCATGCCGAAGAAGTGCTGCAGCACCAGCGCGACGCCGACGGCGCCGATCGCCAGCACGGCGCAGAGCAGGAGGATCGAACCGCTACGGCGAGGCATCCGCGAACTATACGACATCGCCTGGCGCCGGCGCCGCGGCGTCGGCAAGCCGCGCTCCAGGAGGCGAAACGGGGCCCGCAGGCCCCGTCCCGTCGACCCGCCGCGCGGGGCGATCAGCCGAACACGTCGTGCGTGATGTTCGCGAACCAGCTGTGCGCGTACTCGACCTCGCGACGGCGGAACTCGGCCGACGCGTTGGCCGGGCTCACGCCACCGGAGACCGCCTTGATCACCTGCGCCCCCTTGTCGTCCTGCCCGAGCTGGTAGACGTTCGCCACCGAGATGCCGTAGTCCTTGCCGACGACGCTGTAGCAGGTGTTGACGTACGACGGCGTGCCGGGCTGCTGGCCCTTGAGCAGCGCGACGACCGCGGCGGCGGTCACCTTGGCCTGCGAGTTCGCCGAGTACCCCGACTTCGGCATGCCGGTCGCGACGCTCGCGTCGCCGATGACGTGGATGCCCTTGTGGATCTTCGATTCGAAGGTCGCCATGTCCACCGGGCACCAATCGCCGGTGCCGGCCAGTCCCGCGTCGGTCGCGATCTTGCCGGCCTTCTGCGCCGGGATCAGGTTGAGCACGTCGGCCTTGTGCGTGTCGCCGAAGCGCGTCGTGACGGTCATCTTCGCCACGTCGACCTTGCCGATGCCGCGGTCGGTCTGCTCGCCGCTCACCCACTCGATCAGGCTGTTCGGCGTCCCGTAGCCGTACAGCTCCTTCCAGCCGCCGATGAACAGGCCCTGCTTCGAGAAGGCCGCGCTCGCGTCGAGGATCAGCACCTTCGACTTCGGCTTGTGGCGCTTCAGGTAGTGCGCCACCAGGCTCGCCCGCTCGTACGGTCCGGGCGGGCAGCGGAACGGCGCGGGCGGCGGGCAGATCACCACCGTGCCGCCGTCGCGCATCGCCTCGAGTTGCTTGCGCAGCATCGCGGTTTGCGGACCGGCCTTCCAGGCATGCGGGATCTTCTCGGCCGCTGCCGCGTCGTAGCCTTCGATGCCGCCCCACTTGAAGTCGATGCCCGGCGCCACCACCAGCCGGTCGTAGCCGTAGCTGCCGCCGCCAGCCGTCTTGACGGTGCGGCCGGCGGGATCGATGCCGGTGACCGTGTCGTGGACGACGTTGACGCCGCGCTTGCGCACGCCGTCGTAGCCGAACGCGATCGACTCGAGCTTGCGATCGCCCCCGATCACCTCGTTGCTCATGAAGCAGGTGTGGTACGTCTTGTTGGGCTCGATCAGCGTTACCTCGATCGACGGATCACCCATCCTGACGTAGCTCGCCACCGTGCATCCGCCGATGCCGCCGCCGACGACGACAACCTTCTTCTTGCCCTGCGCGATCGCGAAGCCCGGTGCAGCCAGCGCCAGGCCGGCGGTGCCCGCGGCGAGGACGAAGTCCCTGCGTGCAATGTTCGTCATGGTCTTGTCCCCCTCACTTCTGGCTGGCGTAGAAATGCACCAGCGCCTCGAAGTCCTTGTCGGTCAGGTCCTTCATGTTGGCGCGCATCTTCTTGGGCATCGCGCGATGGCCCGCCCTGAAATCCGTCAACGAGTGGTTCAGGTACGGCATCCACTGCCCGGCCAGCGTGCCCGAGCCGTCGCCCTTGCGACCGCCGTTCTCGTGGCACTTTTCGCAGGCGTCCTCATGCACGCGCTTGCCCTTGGCCGCCAGCGCGGTATCGAACGCCTGGATCGCCGACGCCATGCGCTTGCCGGCGAAGTAGTCGGCCAGCACGCCAATCTCCTCGTCGCTGTAGCCCTTGGCCATGCGGTCCATCACCGTGGCCAGGCGCTCGTGGCCCTCGACGTCGTCCGGGTCGATCTTCAGCTTCTTCGCGGCCGCCTCGATCTTTTCGAGGTCCTTGCCGTACTTGTACGACAGCATCGCGTTCACGAAGTAGACCTTCGACATGCCGGCAATGCTCGGCGCGGCCGGCCCGCGGCTCACGCCGTCGACGCCGTGGCAGCCGACGCAGTTGCCCGCCAGCACCGACACCGGCACGCCCTGCGCCGCGGCGCCACCCGCCCACGCCGCGCCCGCCAGCAGCAGTACGGCCCCCAATCCCTTCGTCCTCATGGCGTCTCCTCCTCCCTGGTTACCGTGAAACCCGGGCAACGCTCCGGCCTCAGCCGGAGCCGCCGCCCTCACTTGCGCCCCCCGCCTCGTCGCCGCGCCCCTGCGCCGCTTCGGTGTCGGGAGCCCTGGGCCGCTTGTGCACCAGCCCCTTGTGGCATTCGATGCAGGTGCGGCCCTCGTCCATAGCCGACTGATGCTTGCGCCTGCCGATGCGGTCCTGTTCGTCGAGATTCATCGAATCCCACGCGTGGCACGACCGACAGGTCACCGAATCGGTGCGTTCCATCATCGCCCAGACCGCGCTGGCCATCCGCCAGCGATGCGCTTCGAACTTCTCTGGCGTGTCGATGGTGCCCAGCATCTCGTGCCAGACGTCCTTGGCGGCCCTCACCTTGGCCACCAGCTTCGGGCCGAGCTGCTTCGGCACGTGGCAGTCGGGACACCCGGCGCGAACGCCCGCGGCGTTCGAGTAGTGAACCGACTTCTTGTACTCCTGGTAGACCGTGGCCTGCATCGTATGGCACGAGATGCAGAATTCGGTGGTGTTGGTCGCCTCGAGCAGCGGGTAGAAGACCAGCCCGTAGATCGCGAGCGCGGCGAGTGCGACGCCTCCCGAGACGACGCCGACCAGGCGTCCGAGGGTGAGGCCGGGCTTCGGGGGTTTGCGCAGCGCGCCGAGAAGGCTCCTGATCGACATCACCGACGCGCGATGTCACGCACGGCTGACCGCGCTAACGTGCTGCCACCCCATGCCTTGGGAATTCCCTCTGCCGGCCTGAACCATGCGCCATCCTGTCAGCGCCAATCTGCGCGAACCTTGATCTTCCTCATGCAACGGACACTTTGCATGCGGAGCGACACGCCGTGCGCAGCGGCAAGGCGTGCCGAGCGTGATCCGTCATCGGGAAAACCCGTGAGCGCGCCCCCGCATCGCGCCACCTTGGGCGATTCGGGGAACGCGCGCGCGAGTGTCCTCAGGCGGGCAGGACTTCGACGAACTCCTCGCCCTCGCTGCCGGCCGACGGCGGCGCGCCTTCGGCGAACGACAGCGTGACCTGCTCGGCGTCGTCGACGTCGACGGTGACCTTGCCGCCGTTGATCAGCTTGCCGAACAGCAGCTCGTCGGCCAGCGCCTTGCGGATCGTGTCCTGGATCAGGCGCTGCATCGGACGCGCACCCATCAGCGGGTCGAAGCCTTTCTTGGCGAGCATCGTGCGCAGCCGATCGGTGAACACCGCGTCGACCTTCTTCTCGTGCAACTGCTCTTCGAGCTGCATCAGGAACTTGTCGACGACGCGCAGGATGATCTCCTCGTCGAGCGCGGCGAAGCTGATGATCGCGTCGAGCCGGTTGCGGAACTCGGGCGTGAACAGCCGCCTGATCTCGACCATCTCGTCGCCCGGCTTGCGCGTGTCGGAGAAGCCGATGCCGCGCTTCTGCAGGTCGGACGCTCCCGCGTTCGTCGTCATGATCACGATCACGTTGCGGAAGTCGGCCTTGCGGCCGTTGTTGTCGGTCAGCGTGCCGTGGTCCATCACCTGCAACAGGATGTTGAAGATGTCCGGATGCGCCT
>DAORSF010000131.1:0-6227 GCA_035443405.1 Burkholderiaceae bacterium
ACGTGCCGAGCGCCAGGCGCGCGCGCAGGCGTCGATCGAGGCCGATCCGTTCGTCCGCACGCTGATCGACGATTTCGACGGGGCGATCGTGCCGGGGTCCGTGCGTCCGGTCGGCGATCGCGCCCCCACTTCTGGAGAGGGTGAATGATGAAGCAACAGCTCGCGGGACTGATGAAGCAGGCCCAGCAGATGCAGGAGAACATGAAGCGGATGCAGGAGCAGCTCGCCCAGGTCGAGGTCGAGGGCCAGTCGGGCGCGGGGCTCGTCAAGGTGACGATCACCTGCCGCAACGACGTCAAGCGCATCGCGATCGATCCGGGCCTGCTCGCCGACGACAAGGACATGCTCGAGGACCTGATCGTCGCGGCGATGAACGACGCGCTGCGCAAGGCCGAGCAGACCGCTTCCGAGAGGATGGGGTCGGTCACGGCCGGCCTGCCGCTGCCGCCCGGCTTCAAGATGCCGTTCTAGCCGCGCGTCGTCGGCGATGGGACTCCGCTTCCGTTCGCGCCTGCGGCCGCGTCGGTCGGCGGCGCTCCGGGACGCCGGGCGGGCGCTGCGCCCGGCGTGTGCGGGTTGCGGGCGCTCGGGCGCCCGGGGCGACGGCGGCGTCGGTCGGTGCTGCGCACCGACGTCCCTGCGCTGCTCGACCTCGGGGTCGTGCGGCGCAACTCGCTGCGCTCGCTTCGCGAGCTCCGCTCGGACAGGGCGCCGCAAGTCAGAAGTACGAGGCGCGCTTCGCGCGCCGACCCCGAGGCTGCGCTGCTCGGCGCCGCCGACATCGCCCCGGGCGCCCGAGCGCGCGCAACCCGCACACGCCGGGCGCAGCGCCCGCCCGGCGTCCCGGAGCGCCGCCGACCGCCGCTCTGTCGGCGTCAGCGGTGTTCGAAGCGAAGATGGGGCCGCTTCCCGCGACCGCCACGACGGTGTCTGCAAAGGCGCGGGCATGCGCACGGCCCGCGCGCATGCCTGCGCCTTTGCTCGCGTGCGGCGAGGCTGACGTGAAGGCGCCGGCGCCGCTCGAGGCGCTCACCGTGGCGCTCAGGCGCCTGCCCGGCGTCGGGGCGAAGTCCGCGCAACGTTTCGCGTATCACCTGCTCCAGCACGATCGCGACGGTGCCGCGATGCTGGCGCGGGCGCTGGCCGACGCCGCGGCGCGCGTGCGCCACTGCACGCGCTGCAACACCTTCACCGAGCTCGAGGTCTGCGAGACCTGCTCGTCGCCAAGGCGCGATCCGTCGCTGTTGTGCGTGGTCGAGACGCCGGCCGACCAGCTGACCATCGAGCAGACGTCGAGCTATGGCGGCCTGTACTTCGTGCTGATGGGGCGGCTGTCGCCGCTGGACGGCGTCGGCCCCAAGCAGATCGGGCTCGACCGCCTGCTCGCGCGAGTCGCCGACCCGGCGGTGCGAGAGGTGATCCTGGCGACGAACTTCACGCAGGAGGGCGAGGCGACCGCGCACTACATCGGGGAGTTGATGCGCGCGCGCGGGCTCCGGGTGACGCGGCTGGCGCGGGGCGTGCCCGTCGGCAGCGAGCTCGAGTACGTCGACCCGAGCACGATCGCGCAGGCGCTGCGCGATCGTCGCACCGTCGGCGACGGCGCCGAACCCGCGCGGGGAGAGCCCGGCCGGTGAGCGCCGGAAAGCCCTCGGCGATCGACCGGCCCGCTTCGGGTCCGCTCGCCGGCTTGCGCGTGCTCGAACTCGGGCAGTTGATCGCCGGGCCTTTCGCCGGGCGAATGATGGCGGACTTCGGTGCCGACGTGATCAAGGTCGAGCCGCCGGCTCGCGACGGCCACGAAGGCGGCGACCCGCTGCGCAAGTGGCGAAAGCTGCATCCCGACGACCAGTCGGGTACGTCGCTGTGGTGGTACGTGCAGGGGCGCAACAAGCGCTCGGTCACGCTGGACCTGCGGATGGCTGCCGGTCAGCGGATCGCCCGCGAGCTGGCCGCGTGCAGCGACATCGTCATCGAGAACTTCCGGCCCGGCGCCCTCGAGAAGTGGGGCCTCGGCTACGACGCGCTGGCGCGCGGCAACCCGGGCCTGATCCTGGTCCGGCTGTCCGGTTACGGGCAAACCGGTCCGTACCGCGACCGGCCCGGCTTCGGCGCGATCGCCGAGTCGATGGGCGGCATGCGTTACGTCACCGGCTTCCCGGACCGGCCGCCCGTGAGGATGAACCTGTCGATCGGCGATTCGCTTGCGGCGCTGCACGGCGTGATTGGCGCGCTGATGGCGCTGCACCAGCGACGCCAGACCGGCCTGGGCCAGGTGATCGACGTCGCGCTCTACGAGGCAGTGTTCAACATGATGGAGAGCACGCTGCCGGAGTTCGACCGCTACGGCCTGGTGCGCGAGCGCACCGGCACGAACCTGACCGGCATCGTGCCGTCGAACACCTACCCGACCGCCGACGGTCGCCACATCGTCATTGGCGGCAACGGCGATTCGATTTTCAAGCGCCTGATGCGCGCGATCGGGCGAGCCGACCTGGCAGACGCTGCGGCGCTTGCCGACAACGCCGGCCGGGCCGCACACGCTCGGGAGATCGACGACGCGATCGCCGCCTGGACCTCGGCGCACACGCTGGACGAGGGCCTGGACGCGATGGCGCGCGCCGACGTCCCGAGCGGGCGCATCTACAGCGTTGCCGACATGGTGAACGACCCGCAGTACATCGCGCGCGCGATGATCGAGCGGGTCCGCCTGCCCGACGGGACCCCGCTCGCCGTGCCAGCGGTGGTGCCGAAGCTCTCTCGGTCGCCTGGTGCGACGCGGTGGGTCGGGCCGGCGCTGGGGGAGCACACCGACGAGGTGCTGGCCGGCCTCGGCTACGACGCGGCGGCAATCGCGGCATTGCGCGCCGACGGGGTGGTCTGATCGGGTTTTCGGCACTGCCGCGCGATGCGCGCATCGGGTAATCTGGCGGCCGAATCGCGAACGACCCCGGCCGTGCGCCGGAACACCCCGAACGAGGAGAAACGACATGCGCAGACGCATCCTGACCGCCGTCATGGCCGGCGTCGTCGCCGCCGGGTTGCCGCTCGCTGCCGGCGCACAGGCGCCCGAGAAGCAGAAGCTCACGATCGCGGTCGGCGGCAAGGCGGCGTTCTACTACCTTCCGCTGACGATCGCGGAGCAGCGCGGCTACTTCAAGGAAGAGGGCCTGAACGTCGAGATCGTCGACTTCGCAGGCGGTTCGGCCGCGCTGCGTGCCGTGGTCGGCGGCTCGGCCGACGTCGTGTCGGGTGCCTACGAGCACACGATCAACCTGCAGGCCAACAGGCAGTTCTTCACGGCGTTCGTCCTGCAGGGGCGCGCGCCGGCGATTTCGCTCGGCGTTTCGAGCAAGGCGAAGTACCAGTCGCCGGCCGACCTCAAGGGGATGAAGATCGGCGTGTCGGCGCCGGGTTCGTCGACCAACATGATGGTCACGTACTTCCTGACCAAGAACGGCATGAAGGCCTCCGACGTGTCGTTCATCGGCGTCGGCACGGGCAACGCGGCGCTCGCCGCGATCAGGTCAGGGCAGATCGACGCGCTCTCGAACGTCGACCCGGTGATGACGATGCTCGAGCAGAAGGGCGACGTGAAGATCATCGCCGATACGCGCACGCTGGAGGGCACGAACAAGGTCTTCGGCGGCCCGATGCCGGCCGGCTGCCTGTACGCGCCGGAGGACTTCGTGAAGAAGAACCCGAACACCGTGCAGGCGCTGACCAACGCGATGGTCAAGGCGCTGAGGTGGCTGCAGCAGGCCGGCCCCTCGGACATCATCAGGACCGTGCCCGAGGCTTACCTGCTCGGCGACCGGGGCTTGTACCTCGCCTCGTACAACAACGTGAAGGATGCGGTGAGCCCCGACGGCCTGATCCCGGAGGTCGGCGCGAAGACCACGCTGAAGGCGATGGCCAGCTTCAATCCGAAGGTCAAGGCGGGCGAGATCGACCTCTCGCGCACCTACACCAACGAGTTCACGCGCAAGGCGCTCGCGAAGATCCGGTGAGCGAAGCGGCTCGAGGCGTCGCGGCACCCGGCCACGTGGCGGCGCCCGCGCTCGCGCTGGAGGGCATCACCTGCACCTTCGTGTCGCGCGATGACCCGTCGCAGCGTTACACGGCGGTCCGCGACGTCACCTTGCGCGTGGCGCCGGGCGAGTTCGTGTCGGTGGTCGGGCCGACCGGCTGCGGCAAGTCGACGCTTCTCAACGTCGGCGCGGGATTGCTCGAGCCGTCCGCGGGCCGGGTCGACGTCTTTGGGCACCGGCTCGCCGGGATCAACGCGCGCGCCGGCTACATGTTCCAGGCCGACGCGCTGATGCCGTGGCGCGACGCGCTAGGGAACGTGACCGCCGGCCTGCAGTTCCGCGGCGTCCCCGACGCCGACGCGCGTCGCCAGGGCGAGGAATGGCTCGCGCGCGTCGGCCTGGCTGGCTTCGGCGACCGGTATCCGCACCAGCTCTCGGGTGGCATGCGCAAGCGTGCCGCGCTCGCGCAGACGCTGATCCTCGACCCCGACATCATCCTGATGGACGAACCGTTCTCGGCGCTCGACATCCAGACGCGCCAGCTGATGGAGAATGAAGTGCTGGAGCTGTGGGCGGCGCGGCGCAAGGCGGTGTTGTTCATCACCCACGACCTCGACGAGGCGATCGCGATGAGCGATCGCGTCGTCGTGCTGTCGGCCGGCCCCGGCTCGCACCCGATCGGCGAGTTCGTCGTCGACCTGCCGAGGCCGCGCGACGTTGCCGAGATCCGCACGCAGCCGCGGTTCATCGACCTGCACGAGCGGATCTGGGCGGTCCTGCGCGAAGAAGTCCTCAAGGGCTACGCGCAGCAGAAGCGTGCGGCGTGACGCACGCCGGCCACGCGATGTCCGCAGTGCGATGCGAACCGGGCGGCACGAACGCCGCCGCGCGACCCCGGCGATGAAGACCTCGCGACTCAGGCTGCGCATCTACCAGCTGCTCGTGCTGGCGTTCTTCCTGGGCAGCTGGCACGTGCTGACGAGTCCGACGCTGCTGCCGCCGTTGTACTTCTCGAATCCCGACCAGGCGGCGTTCTTCTTCGGAGAGCCATGGAAGGTGTTCGTGCGGGTCGTCGAGTGGTTCGTCACCGGCGAGATCTTCATGCACCTCGGCGTGACGATGTTCGAGACGGTTGCCGCGTTCGCGATCGGCACCGTCGGCGGGCTCGCGATCGGCATGTGGCTCGCGCTCAGCCCGACCGCGTCGGCGGTCTTCGACCCGTACGTCAAGGCGGCCAACTCGATGCCGCGCGTGATCCTGGCGCCCATCTTCTCGATCTGGTTCGGCCTGGGCGTGTGGTCGAAGGTGGCGCTCGGGTTCACGCTGGTGTTCTTCATCGTGTTCTTCAACGTGTACCAGGGCGTTCGCGAGGTCAGCCCGAACGTGCTGGCGAACGCGCGGATGCTCGGCGCGACGAAGCGCCAGCTGCTGCGCCACGTCTACCTGCCCAGCGCGATGAGCTGGGTGTTCTCGAGCCTGCACACGTCGGTGGGACTGGCCTTCGTCGGCGCGGTGGTCGGCGAGTACCTCGGTTCGGCGCGCGGCGTCGGCTACCTGATCCTGCAGGCCGAGGGCACGTTCGACATCAACACGGTGTTCGCGGGCATCGTCGTGCTGACCGTGTTCGCGCTGATGCTCGACGCGCTGGTCGGGGCGATCGAAAAGCGGCTGATGAAGTGGCAGCCGCGGCAGGGCGAGACCGAAAAGCTCTGACGATCGGGGGCGGCCGCGCCTGCGTCGACGCGGGCGCCCGGGGGCGAGGCGGCACGCCAGATGCTACAATTCGACGGTTTATCCGAAGCCCACCGGTTAGCGCCTTCCCTCCCATTTCCACTCTGCGGACCCGACCGACGCCGGCGGGTCGCGGACGCCGCACCCCCGCCGGGACTCCACCGGGCCGGGCGCGTCGGCACAGGGTGCACCGGTGAATTCCGCAGGAGTTGCCGTTGTCGCCCGACGAGAAAGACGCCCCCGCCCGACAGCAAGGTGTGGGCCTCATCCCCGAGTACGCGCCCGCCGTGCTGGCGCTCGCCGACGGCACCGTGTTCCGGGGCCGCTCGTTCGGCGCACCAGTGCTCGCGGCCGGCGAGGTCGTCTTCAACACCGCGATGACCGGGTACCAGGAAATCCTGACCGATCCCAGCTACTGCCGGCAGATCGTCACGCTGACGTATCCGCACATCGGCAACTGCGGCG
>DAORSF010000132.1:0-6195 GCA_035443405.1 Burkholderiaceae bacterium
ACCGACGTCGGCGGCGTGATGAGCCACGCGGCGATCGTCTGCCGCGAGTACGGGATGCCGGCGGTGGTCGGGACCGGGCACGCGACGAAGATCATCAAGACCGGCATGCGTTTGCGCGTCGACGGCTCGACCGGCGCGATCACGATCGCGCGCTGAGCGAACGCCATGGGCAGCCTGGCAGACGCGGTCGGCAGGCCGCCGGTGGAGCCCGCTGCGGCGGGGCTGCCGGTGGTCTGCTGGTTCGAGGAGTGCCTGAAGGAGTCGGTGCCGCTGGTCGGCGGCAAGTGCTCGTCGCTGGGCGAGTTGATCCACGCCGGGGTCAGGGTGCCGCCCGGGTTCGCGCTGACCACCGAAGGCTACCGGCGCTTCATGGCCGAAGCCGGGCTGGACCGCGAGGTCGCTGCGGTGCTCGCCGGCGTCGACCCCGCCGACCTCGACGCGCTCGAGGCGGCGAGCGCGCAGATCCGGGCGGCGATCGAGGCGCAGCCGTTCTCGACCGAGATCGAGGACCTGGTGGGGGAGGCCTATCGCAAGCTCGCGCTGCGCTGCGGCCTGCCGGCGGTGCCGGTCGCGGTGCGCTCGAGCGCCACGGCCGAGGACCTGCCGGGTGCCAGCTTCGCCGGCCAGCAGGAGACGTTCCTGTGGATCCGCGGCGCCGACGAGGTGCTGCTGCACGCCCGCCGCTGCATCTCGAGCCTGTATACCGGGCGCGCGATCGCCTACCGCGCGAACAAGGGCTACGCGGGCAGCGACGTGGCGATCAGCGTCGGCGTGCAGAAGATGGCCAACTCGTTCACCGCCGGCGTGATGTTCACGATCCACCCGGCCAACGGCGACCGATCGGTGATCGTGATCGACTCGAACTTCGGCTTCGGCGAATCGGTGGTCTCGGGCGAGGTGACGCCCGACCACTTCGTGGTCAACAAGATCACGCTCGACATCATCGATCGCACCGTGTCGTGCAAGGAGCTCTGCTACACGGTGGACCCCAAGACGCAGACCTCGCGGGCGGTGGAGGTGCCGTTCGAGCGCCAGCGCGTGCAGTCTCTGATCGACGACGAGATCACCGAACTCGCGTGGATGGGCAAGCAGATCGAGAAGCACTACGGCCGTCCGATGGACATCGAATGGGCGGTCGACAAGGACCTGCCCGCAGGCGGAAACATCTTCATCCTCCAGGCCCGGCCCGAGACGGTCTGGAGCGGTCGCAGCCAGCAGGCGGTGACCGGCGCGGCCGGCTCGGCGATGGACTACATCCTGTCGAGCCTGCTTCAGGGCAAGAAAGTGACCTAGCCAATCGTTCAAACAACGGAGCGGACATGAACGCAAGGACGGAAGTGGGACTGATCGACGACCTGCGCAGCTACATCGCGGCGCTCGAGGCCAACGGGCAGCTGCATCGGGTGAAGGCCGAGGTCGACTGGAAGTACGAGCTGTGCCACGTGTCGAAGGTGAACGAAGAGCAGAAAGGGCCCGCACTGCTCTACGAGAACGTCAAGGGGAACTCCGTCCCGGTGTTCACCAGCGCTTTCACGACGCCGCAGCGCATCGCGATCGCACTCGAGCAGGACCCGTCGCTGACGATGTGCCAGCTGTCGCGCAAGTGGATGGAACTGACCACCAAGCAGATGGTCAAGCCGACCTACGTCGACAACCCGCCGGTCATGGAGAACGTGATCGAAGGCGACGCGGTCGACCTCGAGAAGTTCCCGGTGCCGTGGTTCTACCCGGACGACGGCGGGCGCTTCTTCGTCACCGCCGGCTACCTGGTCACCAAGGATCCGGACACCGGCTGGACCAACCTGGGCACCTATCGCTCGCAGGTGCTGGGCAAGAACATCCTGGGCTCGCAGATCATCAAGGGCAAGCATGGCGACATGCACATGAAGAAGTACCAGGAGCGCGGCGAACTGATGCCTGCCGCGGCCGTGGTCGGTTGCGACCCGGTGCTGTTCCTGGCCGGCTCGACGCTGGTGAGCTCGCAGACCGACGAGTACGACGTGGCCGGCGCCCTGCGCGGACGGCCGGTGCCGGTGTTCAAGTCGGACCTCACCGGGCTCACGCTGCCCGCGAATGCCGAGATCATCGCCGAGGGCTGGATCGACCCGAACGAGCTGATGGACGAGGGCCCGTTCGGCGAGTACACCGGCTACTACTCGGGCAACAAGGGCAAGGACTATCCGAAGCCGGTGCTGCGCATGAAGCGCATCCTGCACCGCAACAAGCCGGTGTTCTGGTCGACCACGGTCGGCAAGCCGATCAACGACATCCACATGATCCAGTCGCTGAACCGCACCGGCGCGCTGTGGTACGACCTCGAGACGATGAAGGTGCCGGGGATCCAGAGCGTGTACCTGCCGGCGGCGGCCACCGGCAGGTTCTGGGCAGTGGTGTCGGTCAAGCAGATGTACCCGGGACACTCGAACCACGTCGGCAACGCGGTGATCGCCAGCACGACCGGCCACTACGGCGTCAAGGGCGTGATCGTGGTCGACCACGACATCGAGGCCGACGACATGGACCGGGTCTGGTGGGCGCTGGCAACGCGTTTCGATCCCAAGCGCTCGGCGCAGATCATCGACCGCGGCCGTTCCACGCCGCTCGATCCGGGGCTGCCGATCGAGGCGCGCGACATCACCAGCCGCATCATCCTCGACGCGTGCACGCCGTACGAGTGGAAGAGCAAGCCGCAGGAGATCTTCATGGACCGCGCGATGCTGCAGAAGGTCTCGGACCGCTGGAACGACTACGGCTTCGTCGGTGCCAGCCCGGTCGCGGACATGATCGGGCGGCTGACGCGGCCCGAGGTCAAGAAGAAGTGAAGAAAGAGGGGGGAAGGGTGAACGGATCGGGAGGCGCGCGGCGATGAAGAAAGGGATCGTGGTGGTCTGCAACCTGGACACGCGGGGGGAGGACATCGTCTTCGTCAAGGACCTGATCGCCGCGCGCGGCCACGAGCCGATCCTGCTCGACTTCAGCATGGAGGAGCCGCCGCCGTTCCCGGGCGACATCCGCACCGAGGAGGTGGCGGCGCGCGGCGGGCTGCCGATCGAGGTCGTCCGCGAGAAGTACCGCAGCGATCGCGACACCGCCACCAACAACCAGATCCGCGGTGCCGCGGCGATCGTCGACGACCTGCTGCGCGACGGGCGCGTTCACGGCATCATCGGCATCGGGGGCGGCACGGCGACGCTGGTGGCGACCTCGATCATGAAACGGCTGCCGTTCGGCATGCCCAAGCTGATGGCCTCGCCGATGGCCGCGCACCCGGCCTACATCGACCAGTACGTCGGCACGCGCGACATCACGATGCACCACACGGTGCTGGACATCGTCAAGATGAACCCGCTGCTGCGCGCGCAGATCGTCAACGCGGTCGGCGCGATCTGCGGCATGGTCGAGATGACGCAGGGCACCGACATCCAGTTCGACAAGCCGTGCGTGGCGGTGTCGTCGTTCGGCTTCGGCGAGATGGCGGTGCAGGCCGCGCTCGGCATGCTCGAGCAGGCCGGCTTCACGCCGATCGTCTGCCACGCGCAGGGCAAGGGCGACCGTGCGATGGAGGAGATGATCCGCGACGGGGCGTTTCACGGCGTGCTCGACATCTGCATCGGCGGCGTCATGGAGCACCTGTACCAGGGCAATCGCGACCCTGGGCCGGACCGGCTGATGGCGGCGGTCGAAACCGGCATTCCGGCCGTGCTGGCGCCTTGCGGACTCGACATCCTGTCGTACGGCGGGCGCGCAGACATGCTCGAGAAGACGAAGGACCGGCCGCAGTACGTGCAGGACCGGCTGCGCGTGCAGGTGCGCACGACCGCCGACGAGCTGCGCCACGCGGCGGACGTGATCGCCGAGCGGCTCAACCGCGCCAGCGGCCCGTGGACCTTCCTCGTGCCGCTGCGCGGCTGGTCGTCGCTGGACCGGGAGGGGCGCCCGATCCACGATCCGGCGGCCGACGCGGCCTTCGTCGAGCGGCTGAAGCAGAAGCTGGACGAGCCCGGGCGCGTGCGCGAGGTCGACCTGCACCTGTACACGCCGGAGTTCGCGAAGGTCGCGGTCGACGAGTTCGTGCGGCTGTACAGACAGGCCAGGGCGCCGGCGCTTGCCGCGGCCGGGCAGGAGTAGCGGCGATGCTGGTGCGCAACTGGATGCACTCCGACCCGATGACGATCCCGAGCGACACGCTCGTCTCGGAGGCCAAGCGCCTGATCAGCGACAACAACCTTCATGCGCTGCCGGTCGTCGACGACGGCCGGCTTCGCGGACTGGTCACGCGCGCCAACCTGCTCAGGATGGGGCAGTTCGTGCTGCGCACGCAGGATCCCGACGAGTTCAGCTTCTTCGTGACGCGGCTCAAGGTCCGGGACGTGATGGTGCGCAACCCGGCCACCGTCGAGGCCAGCGACACGATGGAACACTGCCTGAGGCGCGGCCAGGAACTGGGCGTTGCGCAGTTCCCGGTGATCGAAGGCGAGCGCGTGGTGGGCGTCATCTCGGCCAACGAGATCTTCCAGCTCGCCGCGCACTGCCTCGGGGCCTGGGAGCGGCGCAGCGGCGTGACGCTGGCGCCGACGCGGCTCGGCCCGGGCGTGCTCGGGCAGATCTGCGACGTCGCCGAGGCCGCCGGAGCCGTGCTGCAGGGCGTCTATCCGGTCGCTGTGCACGGCGGGCACGCCAACGACGAATACCCGCACAAGCGGGTGATCATCCGCTTCCACGCCGACGACGTGCAGGCGGTCGTCGGCGCGCTCGAGGCGGCCGGGTTCCCGGTCATCGAATCGGTCGATGCCGGGCGGCACGCACACGCGGCCTGAACCGCGGACAGGGGAGACGCGACATGAGCTTGCCATTGGTGGTGGCCATCACCGGTGCGACCGGTGTGGTCTACGGCGTCGAGATGCTGCGCGTGCTGAAGGAGCTGGGGCAGGAGACGCACCTGATCCTCAGCGAGGCGGCGGGCATGAACCTGGCGATCGAGACCGGGTACTCGCTCGATGACGTGCGCTCGCTCGCCGATGTCGTCTATCCGAACAAGGACGTCGGCGCAGCGGTCGCGAGCGGCTCTTTTCGCACGCGCGGCATGATCGTCGCGCCGTGCACCGTCAAGACGCTGTCGGCGATCGCCAACTCGTTCACGTACAACCTCGTCGTGCGCGCCGCCGACGTCACGCTGAAGGAGCGCAGGCCGCTCGTGCTGATGGTGCGCGAGACGCCGCTGCACAAGGGCCACCTGGAGCTGATGGTGCGCGCAGCCGACTGCGGCGCGACGATCCTGCCCCCGATGCCGGCCTTCTACCACCGGCCCGAATCGATCATGGACATCGTGCACCAGACGATCGGCAAGGCGCTCGACCAGGTCGGCGTGGAGCACCAGCTGTTTCGCCGCTGGACCGGGCACGACCGCGGCGCGCCAGCGCTGCCGGACGCCGAGCGGGCGCCGGCCGACCGTGCGGTCGGCGAGCATGCCGCGGCACGCGAGCCGCTGCGCGTCGCTGCCAGCTGACGGCCGCCGACCGTTCGGCGGCGCCGGCGGCCGCTTCGTCCGCTCCGGGATCGTCATGCGCACGCGCGCGCGGCGATAGTCGGCACATGACGGACGGAAGCGCTCCCGGGGGGCGGCGATGAACACCTATCACGGCGACACGCTCGCGTTTCGCGACAGGAACTTCCTGCTCGACGAACAGCCGCTCGAGGCGTACTTCGAGTTGATCGGCCAGCGCCCGGACCTGCACGACGGTGCGTGCCCGCCTTGCCGGGGCTACGCGGCGACCTGGGAGATCGACGACGGCTGGTTGTACCTGGTCGGCCTGGCGGGTCAGTGGTCGGACAGCTCGCCGGTCGTGCTGCGCAACCTGTTCCCGTTTGCCGGCGAGCGAATCCTCGCGACCTGGTTCAGCGGGACGATCCACGGGTTCCGGCAGGACGACGGACACCCACCCGGCGTGGCGGCCGATCGACACCGCTATCCCGATCTCGTGCTGACGATCGACCAGGGGCGCATGCACAGCTCGAGCATCGTGCACCGCAGCCCCGCCGGATCGAGCGCCGACGGCCACGCCACGGTCGCGTCGGTACCCGGTCGCGACGAGCTGGCCAGCGCCGGCGACG
Source organism: Burkholderiaceae bacterium (assembly GCA_035443405.1). Taxonomy (GTDB): domain Bacteria; phylum Pseudomonadota; class Gammaproteobacteria; order Burkholderiales; family Burkholderiaceae_E; genus Zeimonas. The sequence goes on from DAORSF010000132.1 coordinate 6,112, forward strand.
ATTCGAGCCTGCTGATCTGAGCGGCTGCGCGGGTTCGCCCGCGCTCAGCGGCACGCGCGGGCTCTGGCCCGCGCTCAGCGGCAC
>DAORSF010000133.1:0-6187 GCA_035443405.1 Burkholderiaceae bacterium
CGAGGACCCAGCCGCTGTCGCGCTGCACCGTCTCGGCGAAGAACATCTCCTTCGAAAGGAAGCCGTTGAGCAGAGGCACGCCCGCCATGGATCCGGCGGCGACCATGCCGAGCGCGCCGGTGACCGGCATGGATTTCCACAGGCCGTTCAGGCGGCGCATGTCCCGGCTGCCGGTTTCGTGGTCGATGATGCCGGCCGACATGAACAGCGAAGCCTTGAAGGTCGCGTGGTTGAGGATGTGGAAGACGCCCGCGACGACCGCCATCTTCGTGTCCAGGCCGAAGAGCATCGTCACGAGGCCGAGGTGGCTGATCGTCGAGTAGGCCAGCAGCCCTTTCAGGTCGTGCTCGAAAATGGCCAGATAGGCCCCGACGAGCAGCGTCGCCAGCCCGGTCAGCGTCACGAGCCAGAACCACTCGGGGGTGCTGCCCAGCGCCGGATACAGGCGCGCGAGCAGGAACACGCCGGCCTTCACCATCGTCGCCGAATGCAGGTAGGCCGACACCGGGGTTGGCGCGGCCATCGCGTGCGGTAGCCAGAAATGGAACGGGAACTGCGCCGACTTGGTGAACGCACCGAGCAGCACCAGCAGCAGCGTCGGCAGGTACAGCGGATGTTCGCGGATGACCGGGCCGGCGGCGAGCACGTCGTCGAGCCGGTAGCTGCCGGCGACGTGGCCGAGCAGCAGTACCCCGGCGAGCAGGCACAGCCCGCCGCCGCCGGTGATCGCGAGCGCCATCCGGGCGCCCTGACGCGCGTCGCGGCGATGCGACCAGTAGCCGATCAGCAGGAACGACGCCAGGCTGGTCAGTTCCCAGAAGACCACCAGCAGCACCAGGTTGTCGGCCAGCACGACGCCCAGCATCGCGCCCATGAACAGCATCAGGAACATGAAGAAGCGTGCCGGCGGATCCTCGTGGTGCAGGTAATAGGCCGCGTAGAGCACCACCAGCGCACCGATGCCGAGGATCAGCAGCGCGAACAGCCACGCGAGCCCGTCGATGCGGAAGCCGAGCTCGAGGCCGAGCGTCGGCAGCCACTCGATCGACCAGCGCAGGACCTCGCCGTCGAACACCGGTCCGGCGGTGGCGAACAGCAGGGCGCACCCGGCGAGCGTCGCGAGCCCGGCGATCCACGCGACGAGTCTGCGCGCGCGGTTCGGCAAGCACGCCAGCAGCAGCGACGCTGCGAACGGCAGCGCCGCGAGCAACGGAAGCAGCGTCGCCGACGGTGGCGAGCTCATCGGGCCGCGGTCCGGCGAACCGGATGCCGGATCGTCATCGCGACGAGCGTCACGATCGTGATCGGCAGCACGAACGACAGCATGACGCTGGAGTACGCGGCGAGCGCGTCGTGCTGCTGAGCGGCCAGCACCAGGTACGCCGCGTAGGCTGCGTAGTAGCCGAGGAACACGGCGCCTTCCCAGCGGGCGATCTCGCGGCCCGTGAGCAGCACCGGCAGGCAGGCGACGGCGACCGCCAGCATCACCCACAGGTCGAAGTTCATCACCGCCGGCGCGATCGACAGCGGCGCCGGCGAGACGACGCCGGCCAGCCCGAGGCAGGCCACGATGTTCAGGATGTTGCTGCCGACCACGTTGCCGACCGCGATGTCGCGCTCGCCGCGCCACGCGGCGACGACCGACGCTGCCACCTCGGGCAGCGACGTGCCGGCCGCGACGATGGTCAGTCCGATCACGAGGTCGCTGACGCCTACCGCGCGGGCGAACGTGACCGCCGCGTCGACCAGCAGCTGTGCGCCGAACACGAGCCCGGCCAGCCCGGCCGCGATCAGGCCGGCCTGCGCGGCCCAGTGCGAGTCCCAGCCGCTTCGCGCCGCGCGCGTCAGCGCGTCGGCGGGCGACGCCTGCGCGGCGGCGTCGCGGGCCGGGTCACGCTGCGAGCGAGCGCGCGACTGCCAGAGCAGGAAGCCGACGTAGGCGACGGCCGTCGCGACGAGCAGCGCGGCGTCGAGCCGGCCGAGCTGGCGATCGAGGACCAGCACGGCGAGCAGCAGCGAGCAGCCGATCATGATCGGCACTTCCTGCCGGATCAGCTGCGAATGCACGGCCAGCGGCGTGATCAGCGCCGACAGGCCGAGGATGAACAGCACGTTGAAGATGTTGCTGCCGACCACGTTGCCGATCGCGACGTCGGTTTTCCCGCCGAGGACCGCGCCCACCGAGACTGCGATCTCGGGCGAACTGGTGCCGAGCGCGACGATCGTCAGCCCGACGACCAGCGGCGACAGGCCGAACGACACAGCCAGCTTCGACGCGCCGCGAACCAGCAATTCGGCGCCGACGACCAGCGCCACGACGCCGGCCGCGAACAGTACGAGGGTCATGAGCGCTGCGACATCCGCAAGGGAGCCCGAGTCTACCGGCAAGGCGCGGCCGCATCGCGCAAGCCCCACGAAAGCGGGGGGGAAGCGCGCGTCGCCACGGCTCGTCAGGCCGGCGGCAAGGGACGCGGGCGCCGCTGCTCGTCGGTCGCAACGTAGGTCAGCGTGGCTTCCGTGACCTTGACGACCTCGTCGTTCAACTGGTTGCGCTGCGCGAAGACCTCGACGAACACCGTGATCGACGTGCGGCCGACGCGGACGACGTCGGCGTAGAAGCTCAGGACGTCGCCGACGAACACCGGCTGCTTGAACAGGAACGAGTTGACCGCGATCGTGGCGATGCGCCCGTTGGCCCGGCGCATCGCCGGCAGCGCGCCCGCCATGTCGACCTGCGCCATGATCCAGCCGCCGAAGACGTCGCCGTGGACGTTCGCGTCGGCCGGCATCGGCACGACGCGCAGCTCGGGAATTCGGCCCTGCGGCAGCGTGGTCGATGCGGGTTCCATGGGTGTGTCCCGAAGAGGGCGATGATGGCCTCAGAATAGCGGTTTGCCCGCGAAACGCACAATGCGCCGAACCACCGTCCTCGACCCGCCCCCGGCCGCCGGGGCGCCCGCCTTGCGCGGCGACTGGCACACGATCGCGCGGCTGCTCCCGTACGTGTGGGCGTATCGCTGGCGGGTCGGCCTGGCGCTGGCCTGCCTGGTCGCAGCGAAGTTCGCCAACGTCGGCGTGCCGCTGGTGCTCAAGCAGATCGTCGACGCGCTCGACCTGAAGGCGGGCGACTCGCGGGCGGTGCTCGTCGTGCCCGTCGCGCTGCTGGTGGCCTACGGCCTGCTGCGCGTCGCGGTGACCCTGTTCACCGAGCTGCGCGAGGTGATCTTCGCGCGCGTCACGCACGACGCGTCGAGGACGATCACGCTGCAGGTGTTCCGGCACCTGTTCTCGCTGTCGCTGCGCTTCCACCTCGAGCGGCAGATGGGCGGGATGTCGCGCGACATCGAGCGCGGCTCGCAGGGGATCAGCAGCCTGATCTCGTACACGCTGTACAGCATCCTGCCGACGCTGGTCGAGATCGCGCTGGTCATCGGCTACCTGATGCTGAACTACGACGCGTCGTTCGCCTCGATCGCGCTCGCGGCGCTGGTGCTGTACGTCGCCTACACGGTCAGGGTCACCGAGTGGCGCACGCAGTTCCGGCGGCAGATGAACGAGCAGGACTCGCGCGCCAGCACGCGGGCCATCGACGCGCTGATCAACTACGAGACGGTCAAGTACTTCAACAACGAGGACTTCGAGGCGCGCCGCTACAACGAGAACCTGATCGCACGGATGCGCGCCGCGATCCGCGCGCAGACTTCGCTGTCGGTGCTCAACCTCGGCCAGAGCCTGATCATCGGCACGGCGGTCACCTTGCTGGTCTGGCGCGCCACCGCCGGCGTGGTCGCCGGGACGATGAGCCTGGGCGACCTCGTGCTGGTCAACGCGTTCATGATCCAGCTCTACATCCCGCTGAACTTCCTCGGCGTTCTGTACCGGGAGATCAAGCAGGCGCTGACCGACATGGAGCGGATGTTCCGCCTGATGGGCGAGCACCGGGAGGTCGCCGATGCGACGGGCGCGCGGCCCCTGGTCCTGGGGGCGCGCGTGCCGGGGGGCACGACGTCGGCGCCGCAGATCCGTTTCGAGCGGGTCTCGTTCGCGTACGACCCTTCGCGCCCGATCCTGCACGAGGTGGACTTCACGATGGCGCCGGGCACGACCACGGCCGTCGTCGGCGCGAGCGGTGCCGGCAAGTCGACGCTCGCGCGCCTGCTCTTTCGCTTCTACGACGTCGGCGCAGGCCGGATCACGATCGACGGGCAGGACCTTCGCGAGGTGACGCAATCGAGCCTGCGTGCGGCGATCGGCATCGTCCCGCAGGACACGGTGCTGTTCAACGACACGATCCGCTACAACATCGGCTACGGCCGCCCCGGTGCGAGCCAGGACGAGATCGAGGCGGCGGCACGCGCGGCGCAGCTGCACGACTTCATCGCCGCGCTGCCGCAGGGCTACGACAGCAACGTCGGCGAGCGCGGGCTGAAGCTGTCGGGCGGCGAGAAGCAGCGCGTGGCCATCGCGCGCACGCTGCTGAAGGATCCGCCGGTCCTGATCCTGGACGAGGCGACTTCGGCGCTCGACAGCCGCAACGAGCAGGCGATCCAGGACGCGCTGCGCCGGGTCGCACTCGACCGGAGCACGCTGGTGATCGCGCACCGGCTGTCGACGATCGTCGACGCGGACCAGATCCTGGTCATGTCGGCGGGGCGTATCGTCGAGCGCGGCAACCACGACACGCTGCTGGCGGTCGACGGCGAATACGCGAGGCTGTGGGCGATGCAGCAGGCCGACGACGGCTCCGGCGCCAGCGCGTCCGGCGACCGGGCGGCCGACGCGATCGTGCCGGTCGAACCGGGGCCTGGCGAGCAGACGGTCAGCGCGAGGGCTTGACCGGAAGGTCGGTCCCGCCGCTGCGCGGAACGTCGGGCTTGATCTGGCGCTTGCCGCCCGGCAGCAGCCGCCCTGGCACAGACGGCGGCGCAGGAGGACGAGCGCCCGGCGGTGGCGGCGGGCGCGGGCGCCACGACGGCCGCGGATGGCGGGCCGGACCGTCGTACCACCAGTATCCGAAGCTGAACGGTACCCACGGGTACCAGCCATAACCCGGCACGACGGTGACCGGCGCCGGCGAGACCACGACCGGCGGCGGCGCGGCCAGTGACGCCGATTCGTCCTGCACGGCCTCGAGGACCTCGGCGCCGGCGCCGTGCTGGCGCAACAGGTCCAGGTCGGCCGACGTCGCCGGGGCGAACAGGCCGCGCTCGCGAATTCCGTCGGCCAGTTGCGCCTGCGCGTGGCCTGCCTGCAGCCCGGCGACGATGTCGCCGATGCTCAGCGGCGGGGATACGGGCGCGTAGGCGGCGGGCACCGCGCTGACTTCGCCGTATCGCACGCCTTCGGGGGCCGCACAGCCGCCGATGGCCACGAGCGCGAGCGCCGCCGCCGTGGCCCTCACCTGCCGCGAAGTCGATCCGGAGAACATCAATCCAGAACGGACCGACGGGTGTGCGGGTTGACGCCCGGCGGGCCCGCGACCGGGCCGACCGACGCATCGCGCTGGCTCGCGCGGGGCAAGGCACGGATGCGCTCGCGAGTTTGCCGGGCTCCCGGGAGCCAGTCCGACGGCGCGGTCAGCCGTTCGTCGAACGGGTGGTGGTCGTGCGGGTAGAGCGCGCGGATCCGCCGGACGTACGCCATCGTTTCCGCGTAGGGCGGCACGCCCCGATGGCGGTCGACCGCGCCTTCGCCGGCGTTGTAGCCGGCCAGCGCCAGCGCCACGTCGCCGCGGAAGTAGGACAGCAGCCAGCGCAGGTAGCTCATTCCGCCCCGCAGGTTCTCGACGGGGTCGAGCACGTTTCGCACCGCAAAGCGCTCGGCCGTTTCGGGGATCAACTGCATCAGTCCCTGCGCGTTCCTGGGCGAGCGCGCGTCCACGTCGAAGTTCGACTCGGTGCGGATCACCGCGAGCACCAGGCCCGGGTCGAGACGGAACTCGCGCGCCATCGTCGTGACGGTCCGCACCAGTCGCCGGGGCGCGTTCGCCTCGGGTCCCGGTCGAGTCGTCGCGCTTTGCACGATGGCGGGGCGAGGCCCACGGTCGATCGCCGGCGGGGCCGGTTCCGGGTCGTGCTCTGCCACGATCAACGGCCCATAGGGCGTGCGCAGGCATTCGGGCAGCTTGTCGTAGCCGCCGATCACGCCGGCGGCGCGGCGAAACAGCGTGTTCGCGATCGCGTCGTCA
>DAORSF010000134.1:0-4680 GCA_035443405.1 Burkholderiaceae bacterium
ACCGCCTGCGCGAGGAACTGCGTGGCCACCGGGCAGGCCTGGAAGCACCCGGTGTAGACGAGGCTGATCAGCAGCGGGCGGCCGCGATAGTCGCTCAGTCGCACGTCCTTGCCGTCGGTGTCGCGCAGCCGGATGTCCGCCAGCGGACGGCCGATCGCGGCCTGGCTCGTTTCGAGCACCTTGCGGTAGTCGGGCACGCTGCTCTCGCTGGCGGCCGCGCCCGTCGCGGCACCGACCGGCAGCACCGTCGCCGCGAGGATCGCCAGAGCCGCGCAGCCCGCGCGCGCGAGGCGCCGGGTCGTCGCGCGAAGGCTCATCGGGATGGCTCGCCGTCGCACGCCGGCCTCAGGCACCGAGCGCAGCCCTCATCCACCCGTCGGCGATCGTTCCGAGCAGCAGCAGTGAGAGCTGGATCAGCGAAGCGTGAAAGCTCGCCATCGCGTGCGCGCGGGTCGGCTCGAACGCGAGAACTGCGGCGCGCCACACCAGCAGCGCACCCCCGCTGGCGGCGCAGACCAGGTAGAGCCAGCCCGGGCTGAGCAGGGCCAGCACGAGCGACAGCGCGACCATCACGACCGCGTGGCCGAAGATCGCCCACGCGGCGAAGCGGTCGCCCATGACGACCGGCAACATCGGCACGCCGGCCTCGGCGTAATCGTCGCGAAAGACGATCGACAGGCTCCAGAAGTGCGGCGGCGTCCACAGGAACAGGATCAGTGCCAGCAGCAGCGCTTCGTTCGACAGCCCCGGAGAGACCGCCGCCGCGCCCGCGAGAACCGCGAAACTGCCCGCCAGCCCGCCGATGACGATGTTCCACGCCGTGCGCCGCTTCAGCCACACCGTGTAGACCACCGCGTAGCAGAACGCGCCCAGGAACGTGTACAGGGCCGCGGTCGCGTTGGTCGCCAGCCACGCCGCGGCGACCGCGATGCCGGTGAGCGCGACGATCAGCGCGAGCCAGCCGCCGTGGTGGCGCATGCGCCCGGTGACGAAAGGGCGCCGGCGCGTGCGCGCCATGCGCGCATCGAGATCGACTTCGTAGAACTGGTTGAAGGCTCCGGCTGCCGACGACGACAGCAGCACCGCCAGCGTCAGGACCACCGCCGCCCACGGTTCGACGCCGCTGCCCGGCGAGACCATCAGGCCGGCGACCGCGGTCAACGCGATCGCCACCCCGATTCGCAGCTTGAACAGGTTCAGCAAGGCCTTCATGTCGCGCCTCGCCCGACCCGCCGGGTCAGCTCAGGCCCCAGACCGTCGACAGGTACTTCCAGTTGACGAAGTAGTACAGCACGAAGGCGCCCAGGAACACGAGTGCGAACACGAAGGTGCCCGGCACGCCGAAACCGCCGCCGTGACCACCGTGGCCGGTCAGTGCCGCCTGCACCGGCAGGCGCAGCGGGCTGATCGTGTTGGTGTAGGTCCCCACGTCGAGCTTCCTGCCGAACAGGATCGTGCCGACCGTGATCGCGATGTACATCCCGCCACCGATGAACGCGATCACGCCAGCCACGCCGAAGATCGCGATCATCAGCAGCGCGGTGCCCGGATACTCGTAGGGCAGCGCGGCACCGGCAAACGTGATGTCCCAGTGCCGGCGGGGCACGCCGAGGGTTCCGGCGCCCATCATCGCCAGCGTGAACACGCCCATGCCGAGGCCGAACACGTACGGCTGCCACTTGGCCCAACCGGGCAGGATCATCTCGCGGTTGAACAGCGTCGGCAGCAGGAAGTAGGTCAGCGACATGAACGCCAGCGTCGTGCCGATCACCACCGTGGCATGGAAGTGCCCCGGCACGTAGATCGTGTTGTGGATGATCATGTTGAGCTGCTCGGTGCCCATCATCACGCCCGAGATGCCGCCGAGGAACCCGAAGCCGATCAGCGAGATGAACATGCCGGAGAACACCGGGTTGCCCCACGGCGCCTTGCGCAGCCACTCGAACAGGCCCTTGGTGTAGCCCTTCTCGCGTTGCGCAGCCTCGATCGCGCCCGGCACCGTCAGGCCGTGCAGCATCGACGCCAGCACCGCCAGGTACATCGCGTAGCTGGTGTTGAAGATCTTCCATTCGGTGCCCACCGCCGGGTCGGCGAGGATGTGGTGCGCCGAGGCCAGCTGCAGGAAGAGGATGTACAGCAGGAAGGCGGTGCGACTGACCCGCTCGGACATCGGCTTGGCGCCGAAGACGATCGCGGCGATCGCGTACCAGACCGAGATGTGCGCGGCCACGTTGATCTGCTGCGACGAATGGCCGAAGGCCCACCAGATGACCCGGTACATCGCCGGATCGATGTGGCTGATGTAGCCGACCGACCACAGGAAGGTGGGGATCAGGATGATCGCGCCCGAGGCGATCGTGAAGATCGCGATGATGCACGCGGTGAGCGCGCCGAAGGTCACCAGCGGGATCGAACCCTCGTAGGTCTTCTCGCTCTTGGCGACCACCAGCGTGCCGAGGAAGATGAAGCAGCCGATCAGTGCGCCGACCGCGAACAGGATCAGCCCGAGGTAGAAGGCCGGGTGCGCGGGCATCGGCACGTACGAGGTCATCATCACCGTCGCGTTGCCGGAGAAGATCGCCGCGTTGAAGGTCAGCGTGCCGATCACCATCAGCGCGAACGCCAGCCACGCCCAACGTGGCGTCGCCAGCCGGCATCGCAACAGCGTCGAAGAGCAGAAGTACAGGATCGCCATCTCGAAGAAGATGATCCAGACCACGAGCATGTCGAGGCCGTGCGCGGTCAGGTACAGGTAGAAGTTGTCGGCGTCGATCAGGTGGATCGCCTGCCAGCGCGTGAGCGTGATCAGCAGCGCGAGCACGCCCCCGACCAGCAGCGCGACGACGGCCGCGACCGCGTTGAGCTTGATCAGCGTCTCGGCCGACTTGTGGAACTGCAGCCCCGTGCGGGGGCAGATTCGAAACTGCGCTTCAGCGGTTGCCATGGATCCCCCCGATCACTTGACGTAGAGCCTCGAAACCATCTTGTGATGGCCGATGCCGCAGAACTCGTTGCAGACGATCGCGTACTGGCCCGAGCGATTCGGCTGAATCGTGATCACGTGCTGGTAGCCGGGCAGGACCTGGACGTTGATGTTCTCGGGCTGCAGCGAGAACCCGTGCTGGTAGTCCATGGCGCTCAGGTGCAGGCGATAGGTCTTGCCTTTCTCGAGCTCGAGGATCGGCCACCAATCCCACAAGCGGGCGATCAGGTAGACGTCGCTGCCGGCAGGCGGCGCGACCACCGGGATCTTCTGCTCGGTCTCTTCGCGCACCTTGTGCTTGTCGACCATCTCCTGCGCGGCCTTCGCGAAGAGTTCCGGCTTGACCCTGTAGGTTTCCGGGGAGAGGTTCTGCTTACCGTACACGTGCCAGTACGGCATCATGAAAAACATGATCATGCACCAGACGAAGGCGATCACGATCCAGAGGATCTCCACCTTGTCGACCGGCTGCTTCCACCAGATTCGGTGCTGCGGGGGCAGGATTGCGCTCATGCTCGTTCTCCTCGTGGGCGCGGGCGCTTACTTGGCGAGCGGCGTGACGGGAACCGTGGCGATCTCCATCACTCCCCACAGGATGTAGAAGACGGTGGGAATCGTGATGCCCAGGAACAGCAGCAGGAAGGGGTTGTCGAGAATCTGCTGCATGACGGGTACGCGTTCTTCCTTTTGTTCCGGTCCGGCCTGCGATTGAGCATGGTCAGCCATTGCAGCTCCCCTTCCCTGTGGAATAGATTGGTAACGCCGGCCATCATGGTTGTCAGCGACCTGCACCTGCATTGACTCGCATCAAAGGTTGCCGAGTTGCCGCAATGCAACAGGGGAAATAGATACACACCGTGTCCTTGTTCTTGCAAGGGCCGAGCGTTCCGGCTAGGTTCCCCGTGATTTGCGCGTCCCGCGGTGCTCGCCGCTCGAAACGCACGCCGCGCCGGTTCCGCAGTGCAGCGTGACGGAGAACTTCGTTGCTCAAGACAGTCCAGGGCTTACTGCAGTGGTTCTTCCTGCGCATGGAGGCCGTCGGCAACCGGGTGTTCGGCGACCGGCTGAACCCGATGTACTACCTCGGCGCGACCAGCTACTGGATGTTCTGGATCGTGGTCGCGAGCGGCCTGTACGTCTACGCCTTCTACGAGACGGGCGTCGACAAGACCTACGCGTCGATGGAGTCGATCACGCACGGCCAGTGGTGGGCCGGCGGGATCATGCGCAGCCTGCACCGCTACGCATCGGATGCGATGGTGCTGACGATGCTGCTGCACATGGTTCGGCACTTCGCGTTCGATCGCTACCGCGGCTTTCGCGCGTTTTCGTGGATCACCGGCGTCATCGTGCTGTGGCTGGTCTACGCGTCGGGCGTCAACGGCTTCATGCTGCCGTGGGATCAGCTCGCGCAGTTCGTGGTCATCGGCACCACCGAGTGGCTCGACGCGCTCCCGGTGTTCCGCGGCATCCTGACCCGCAACTTCATCACGCCCGAGGCGATCACCGACCGGTTGTTCTCGCTGCTGTCGTTCCTGCACATCGGCATTCCGCTGGTCGTGCTGCTGGCGCTGTGGATCCACACGCAGCGCGTACCGCGCGCGTCGCAGATGCCGCCGCGGCCGCTCGCGTACGGTCTCATCGCGATGCTGGTCGCGCTGGCGCTGGCCAAGCCGGTCGTGAGCCAGGCGCCGGCC
>DAORSF010000134.1:4780-6144 GCA_035443405.1 Burkholderiaceae bacterium
CTGCACGAGCCGAGCGACAAGCCGCTGATCTTCGTCGCCGGCGCGACCGGCTTCGCGCCGGTCAAGAGCCTGCTCGAACAGGCGTTCCGCCTGGGCATCGAGCGGCCGCTCTACCTGTACTGGGGCGTGCGCCGGCGCCGCGACCTGTACCTGACCGGCCTGCCGCAACAGTGGGCGCGCGAACACCCGAACTTCCGCTTCGTGCCGGTTCTCTCGGACCCGGCGCCGGAAGAAGACTGGGACGGCCGCACCGGGCTGGTCCACGAGGCGATCCTCGCCGACTTCCCCGACCTGTCGGGGTTCTCGGTCTACGCCTGCGGTTCGGTGCGAATGGTCGAGGCGGCACGGCCCGCGTTCGTCGCGCAGGGCCTGCGCGAGGACGCCTGCTTCTCCGACGCGTTCACCGCGCCCGCCGCCGCTCAGCCGCCGGCCTGACGCTCGCGCTCGATCTCCTCGTCGGTCGCGTCGCGCACGTCGAGCACACGCAGCTCGAAGCGCAGCGCCATGCCGGCCAGCGGGTGGTTGGCGTCGAGCACGACGGTGTCGTCGGTGAAGTCCGTGACCGTGTGGATCAGCCCGTCGGGCTCCTCGCCGGGCAGTCCCTCGAACGACATGCCGACCTCGAGTTCGTCCGGGAACAGGTGCCGCGGCGCGAGCCGCACGAGCTCTGCGTCGTAGTCGCCGAAGCTGTCCTCGGGTTCGAGGGCGACGCTCGTCTCGTCGCCGACGCCAAGGCCTTCGAGCGCCGCCTCGATCGCCGGGAAGACCGCGCCGTAGCCCCCGTGCAGGTAGGTGAGCTCGCGTTCGCCGGACTCGATCGGCTCGCCCTGCGCGTCGAACAGTCGGTAGCGCAGCTGCACGCGGCGATCGGCAGCGATGGTCGGTGTCGTCAAGTGTGCCTCCTATAATCGGGCGATGCCCGCCACCCGCCCGCTGCCCCGGAGCGCGATCGAGGCGCCGTCGCGAGCCGCCCGACGGCCCGTGCGCTGGCCGCTGGGGGGCGTCAGTGTAGACGAGTTCCTTCGCGATCACTGGCAGCGTCGGCCGCTGCTGGTGCGCGGCGCGGTGCCCGACGCGCCCGCGCCGCTGACGGCCGACGCGCTGGTCGAACTCGCCGGGCGCGACGAGGTCGAATCCAGGCTGGTCAGCGCTTCGGCGGGGCGCTGGCGGCTGCAGCACGGTCCGTTCGACGCAAGCGCAGTGCCGCCGCTGGCGCGCCGTCGCTGGACGCTGCTCGTGCAGGGCGTCGACCTGCACGACGACCGTGCACACGCGTTGCTCGCGCGCTTCCGCTTCCTCCCCGACGCCCGCCTCGACGACCTGATGATCAGCCTCGCCTCCGACGGCGGCGGCGTCGGCCCCCA
>DAORSF010000135.1:0-6119 GCA_035443405.1 Burkholderiaceae bacterium
TGCGCGCGATGATGCCCTGGATCAAGGCCAACAAGCTGGTCGACAAGTCGCGCAATTGACGAGCGGCGACGACGTTGCCGCCGGGCATCGTCGTCGCGTCGGCCCCCCGACCTGCCGGCACACGCCGGCGGCTATACTTCGGCGCATGAACAACGCGCCGAGCGCCGCGGCAGTGCTGCCGTTGCCTGACGACTGGCAGGACTGGCTGGTCTCGAACATCGCGCGCGGATGCGAGGACGCCGAGCTGGCCGCGGTGATGGTCGAGAGCGGCTTCGAAACGCGGTACGCGCGGATCGTCACGGCGACCGTCCGCTCGATGGTCGATCGGGTGCGCGCGCAGGGGCTGCAGCTGGTGCCGGAATCGCCCGAGGCCGCCGCAGGCCTCGCCGTGGGGCAGCCCGCCCGCGAACGGTGGTACCGGGCCGATCCGGTGAGGCTGCCCGCGGCGGTCGAGGTGCGCGCGCACGACCGCGAGGTGTCGATCCGCTTTACGCTCGCCGACCCGAACGTGGCGCTGGTCGACGGCCTGCTGTCGGTGGACGAGTGCGTGCGCCTGATCAGGACGGCGTCCGGCAAGCTGCAGCGCTCCGAGGTCGTCGACCGTGCCAGCGGCGCGATGGCGATCAGCGGTGTCCGGACCAGCCAGGGCACGCATTTCGGGATCGGCGAGAACGAGGTCGTCGATCGCCTGGAACGACGGATCGCCGCGCTGACCGGGACACGGATCGAGCAGGGCGAGCCGCTGCAGGTGCTGCACTATCGCCCGGGCGGCGAGTACCTCGCGCACCACGATTACTTCGACCCGGCCGACCCGGGAAGCGCCGCGCACCTGCGCATCGGCGGACAGCGGGTCGCCACCGTGGTCGTCTACCTGGCCGACGTCGAAGGCGGCGGCGAAACCGTGTTCCCCGGCATCGGGTTGTCGATCCGACCGCGCGCCGGCTCGGCGGCGTACTTCGAGTACTTCAGCCAGCAGGGGCTGGTCGATTCGCGCTGCCTGCACGCCGGGGCGCCGGTGTCGCGGGGCGAGAAGTGGATCGCCACCAAGTGGCTGCGCCAATCCGACTACCGCTCTCCGGACTGAACCATGTCCTCTCGTTATCCGCATCCCGTCATCGCCCGCGAGGGCTGGCCCTACCTGGGGCTGGCCACGGTGGTCGCACTGGTCGTCACCGCGATCGCCGGCTGGTGGTCGCTGCCGTTCTGGCTCGTCGCGCTCTTCGTGCTGCAGTTCTTCCGCGATCCGGCGCGCCCGGTTCCCTTCGGCGAGCGCCTGGTGCTGTCGCCCGCCGACGGCCGGGTGATCGCGGTCGGGACGGCGCGCGACCCTTACGGCGAGCGCGACGCGCTGAAGATCTCGGTGTTCATGAACGTCTTCAACGTCCATTCGAATCGCGCGCCGGTCGACGGACAGGTCGAGCGCGTCACCTATTTCGCGGGCAAGTTCGTCAACGCCGACCTCGACAAGGCGTCCGAGCACAACGAGCGCAACGCGCTGCTGATCCGCACCGGCGACGGTGCGCTGGTGACTTGCGTGCAGGTCGCCGGGCTCGTCGCGCGGCGGATCCTGTGCTACGTGAAGGCCGGCGACGTCCTGGCGCGCGGGCAGCGCTTCGGCTTCATCCGCTTCGGTTCGCGCGTCGATGTGTACCTGCCGGTGTCGGCACGCCCGCGCGTCGCCATCGGCGAGAAGGTGCACGCCACGACCAGCGTCCTCGCCGACTTGCAGCCACCGCAGGGAGCCGCCACGCATGGATGACGAACGTCGGGCCGAGGGGCTCGCGCCGCGGCGATCGCGGCGCATCTACCTGCTGCCGAACGCGTTCACCACCGCAGCGCTGTTCTGCGGCTTCTACGCGATCGTCCAGGCGATGAACGCCCGGTTCGAGGTCGCGGCGATCGCGATCTTCGTGGCGATGGTGCTCGACAGCCTGGACGGGCGCGTCGCTCGGATGACCAACACGCAGAGCGCCTTCGGCGAGCAATACGACAGCCTGTCCGACATGGTCTCGTTCGGGGCTGCGCCCGCGCTGATCATGTACGAGTGGTCGCTGCGCGGCCTCGGCAAGTGGGGCTGGCTGGCCGCCTTCGTCTACGTCGCCGGCGCGGCGCTGCGGCTGGCGCGCTTCAACACCAACATCGGCGTGGTCGACAAGCGCTTTTTCCAGGGGCTGCCGAGCCCTGCCGCGGCGGCGCTCGTCGTCGGGCTGGTCTGGATCGTGACCGACCTTCGCCAGACGCGCTGGATCACCGCCTCCGGGGCCGATCTCGCGTGGGTGAGCTTCGTGCTGACCGTCTACGCCGGCATCACGATGGTGTCGAACGCGCCGTTCTACAGCTTCAAGGACATCAACCTGAAGAAGAGCGTCCCGTTCATCTTCGTGCTGGGCGTCGTGCTGATGTTCGTGCTGGTGTCCTCCGACCCGCCGCTCGTGCTGTTCTCGCTGTTCCTGCTGTACGGCGCGTCGGGCTACGTGCTGTGGTTCTGGCGCTGGCGCAGCGGCGGGCCGCACCCGTGGAAGGACACCGGGCCGGTCGACGACGACGCCGACGAATCCTGATCAAATTGACCGGCGCTCGGCGCGCCCCGTACAATCTCGGGTTTTTCCGACCTCGGCTTCCCTCGATGAAAGCCCGCAAGCCCATGGTCGCCGGCAATTGGAAGATGAACGGCGACATCGTATCGAACGAACACCTGTTCACGGCGTTGCGCGCCGAGCTCGGGCGGGCTTCGCTCGCGCAGGTCGAAGTCGTGGTCTGCCCGCCGTATCCGTACCTCGGCCAGGCCGCTGCGTGGCTCGGTGACACCGGCATCGCCTGGGGCGCGCAGGACGTGTCGGCGCTTCCCAACGGGGCCTACACCGGCGACGTGTCGGCCTCGATGCTGGTCGACCTCGGCTGCCGCTGGGCGATCGTCGGCCACTCGGAACGCCGCCAGCTGGCGGGCGAGACCGACGAACAGGTGGCGGCGAAGGTGTCGATGTGCGTCGCGCAGGGCGTCGGCGTCATTGCCTGCGTCGGCGAGACGCTCGAGGAGCGCGAGGCCGGCGCGACCGACGCCGTGCTGGGACGGCAGGTCGACGCGATCGCGCAGGCGCTGACCGCAACGGGCGAGACGCTGGCGGCCGCTCTCGTCGTGCTCGCCTACGAGCCGGTCTGGGCGATCGGAACGGGCCGCACGGCGTCCCCCGAGATCGCGCAGGCGGCGCATCTTTTCATTCGCGAGCGGCTCGCTGCACGCGGTTACCGCGACCCGCACGCGACGCGGATCCTGTACGGCGGCAGCGTGAAGCCGGGCAACGCGGTCAGCCTCTTCGCGATGCCCGACGTGGACGGCGGACTGATCGGCGGTGCGTCGCTCGTCGCCGACGATTTCCTGGCCATCTGCCGCTCGGCGGCGGTGGCTCGACCCTGACAAGCCCGGGTGCGGCAGGCCGCGCCCGGTGCACGGAGACGACTCGATGGGCTGGTTGAACAACCTCTTGATGATCGCGCAGGTGATCACCGCGCTGGGCGTCATCGTCCTCGTGCTGCTCCAGCACGGCAAGGGCGCCGACATGGGGGCGGCGTTCGGCGGTGGCGCTTCCGGCAGCCTGTTCGGCGCGACCGGCTCGGCGAACTTCCTGAGCCGCACCACGGCCGTGCTGGCGGCGCTGTTCTTCGTCACGACGCTTGCGCTGGCGCTGCTCGCGCACCGTCCGGTCGAGGCGCCGGCCAGCGTGATGGAGACGGCGCCGGCGCAAGACACGCCGAAGCCGCCCTCCGACATTCCGCCGGCGAGCACCGGCACGGCTGCACCGGCGGGCAGCGCGACGCCGGGCGTCGTGGCGCCTGACGCAGGTCAAGCGGCGCCGAAAAACGGCGCTGCGAGCGACATTCCGAAGTAGAATAGCGGGCTGACGAATCTGCCGACGTGGTGAAATTGGTAGACACGCTATCTTGAGGGGGTAGTGGCGAAAGCTGTGCGAGTTCGAGTCTCGCCGTCGGCACCAACACGATGACATCTGCCCGCGAGCGCGAGGTGGGGAAACCGCTGAGACACACGAGGTTCGGGCGCTGCAGTCGGGGCGCGGCGAGCCGCAGAGCGCGGAGAGCTGATGAGGAGGTCCGCTCTGGGCGCAAGTCCGGGCGGACTTTTTTCTGGCCGGAGTGATCTGGAAGAATCAGTCGGGTGCCGAACCAAGTGATGCTCGAAAACTACCTGCCCGTCCTGCTGTTCGTCCTCGTCGGCACCGCCGTCGGCGTCGGTCCCCTGGTGATCGGCAAGCTGCTCGGACCGAGCCGGCCCGATCCGGAAAAACTCTCCCCGTACGAGTGCGGCTTCGAGGCCTTCGAGGACGCGCGCATGAAATTCGACGTTCGCTACTACCTCGTGGCGATCCTCTTCATCCTGTTCGACCTGGAGATCGCGTTCCTGTTTCCGTGGGCGGTGTCGCTCGACGCGATCGGGTTCTTCGGTTTCGCCTCGATGATGATCTTCCTGGCGATCCTGGTCGTCGGATTCGTCTACGAGTGGAGAAAGGGCGCGCTCGACTGGGAGTGATCCCGGTCGCCGCGCCCATCGACGGAGTGTCCGGAGCAGCACGATGGCCATTGAAGGATTGATGAGCGAAGGTTTCGTGACCACCCAGCTCGACAAGCTGGTGAACTGGTCGCGCACCGGCTCGATGTGGCCGGTCACCTTCGGTCTCGCCTGCTGCGCGGTCGAGATGATGCACGCGAGCGCGTCACGCTACGACCTCGACCGCTTCGGCGTCTTCTATCGCCCCAGTCCGAGGCAATCCGACGTGATGATCGTCGCGGGAACCCTGTGCAACAAGATGGCGCCCGCGCTGCGCAAGGTCTACGACCAGATGGCCGAGCCGCGCTGGGTCATTTCGATGGGCTCGTGCGCCAACGGCGGCGGCTACTACCACTACTCGTATTCGGTCGTGCGCGGCTGCGACCGGATCGTTCCGGTCGACGTCTACGTGCCGGGTTGCCCGCCTACCGCGGAGGCGCTGATCTACGGCGTCATGCAACTGCAGGCCAAGATCCGCCGCACCAGCACGATCGCACGCTAGAGCCCGCCGCCCGACCCGCCACCCGATCCGCCGCCGCGCACCTGCCCCGAAAAGCGCCCCCGATCCCGACATGTCCTCGCCCCCGACTTCGCCGGCCACCCGGCTCGAGACCCTCGAGGCCGCGCTGCGCGCCTCGCTCGGCGATGCGATCCGCTCGCTCGCCGTCCGCCTCGGCGAGATCACCGTCGTGGTCGATGCCGATGCGCAAGTCGACGTCGCGACGCGCGTGCGCGACGACCCGGCGTTGCGCTTCGACACGCTGATCGACCTGTGCGGCATCGACTACAGCGGCTATGGCGGCAGCTGGAGCGGGCCTCGCTTCGCGGTGGTCATGCACCTGCTGTCGGTCGCGCATAACTGGCGCGTGCGCATTCGCAGCTTCTGCGCCGACGACGACATGCCGATCATTGCGTCGGTCACCGGCGTGTGGCCGGCCGCAGGGTGGTTCGAGCGCGAGGCCTTCGACCTGTTCGGGATCATTTTCGAAGGCCACGCGGACCTGCGCCGGATCCTCACCGACTACGGCTTCATCGGCCACCCGTTCCGCAAGGACTTCCCGATCTCGGGCCACGTCGAGATGCGCTACGACCCGGAGCAGAAGCGCGTCGTCTACCAGCCGGTCACGATCGAGCCGCGCGAGGTCGTCCCGCGGGTGGTTCGCGACGAGCGCTATGGCGCGGAGCGACCGGACGTCGGATTCGGCGGCCAGAAGTAGGGGCGACGGACGTGGCTGACATCAAGAACTACACGCTGAACTTTGGCCCCCAGCACCCGGCGGCGCACGGGGTGCTGCGGCTGGTGCTCGAACTCGACGGCGAGGTCGTCGAGCGCGCCGACCCGCACATCGGGCTGCTGCACCGGGCGACCGAGAAGCTCGCCGAGACGCGCACCTTCCTGCAGACCGTGCCGTACATGGATCGCCTCGACTACGTGTCGATGATGTGCAACGAGCACGCGTACGTGATGGCGATCGAGAAGCTGCTCGGCATCGAGCCGCCGCTGCGCGCGCAGTACATCCGCGTGATGTTCGACGAGATCACGCGCATCCTGAACCAC
>DAORSF010000136.1:0-6112 GCA_035443405.1 Burkholderiaceae bacterium
GAAGTTGGCTGGGGAGGAAGGATTCGAACCCTCGAATGCCGGAATCAAAATCCGGTGCCTTAACCAACTTGGCGACTCCCCAGTGGTCTGTCATCGGACCGCGCGGGGCCGTCACGTGGCGCCCTGCCGGCCCGGGTCGCGCCGCCCGAGGGCGGACCCTCGGCAGAACGACCAGTCGGAGAGCGGATGCCGGTCGAGCGAACGGACCACGAACACCGATCCGACCGCCTGCCGCGCGAGCCGTTTCCGGATCGATGCGGCGACCGGCTCGTCGTCGACGGGACAGAACACACAGGCTCCCGAGCCGGTCATTCGGGCCAGCCGCCCATCCGCGCCGGCCGAGTCGGCAGCGTGTTTCAGCGCGGCAAGTGCTCGGGCAACGGGCGGCCAGGCCGCACACACGACCGGTTCGAGATCGTTCTTCCCGCGATAGACGGACCGCCCTCGCGAAAGACCCGAGATTTTGAGCGGTTTCGTATTTCGTGTCAATTCTGCAGAGGCAAACACCGCCCCGGTCGGCACCTCGACGGCAGGGGCGACGACCACGAACCACGCCGGCGCGGCCGGCAGCGCGCGCAGGCGCTCGCCAATGCCGGTCCCCAGGGCTCGCCGGCCGAAAACGAAGACCGGCACGTCGGCCCCCAGGCGCAGTCCGAGCGACATCAGCGCCCGGCGATCGAGCGCCAGGCCCCAGAGCCGGTTCAGCCCTAGGAGCACCGTGGCCGCGTCGGAACTGCCGCCGCCCAGGCCGCCGCCCATCGGAATGCGCTTCTCGATCGCGATCTCGACGCCCAGCCGGCAACCGGTGGCGGCGGCCAGCAGGCGCGCGGCCCGGACGCCCAGGTCGGCCTCGGCTGCAACGCCGGGCAAGGATTCGGCACGGACGATCGCGCCGTCGTCGCGGCGCCGCAGATGCACGCGGTCGCACAGGTCGACGAGTTCGAACACCGTCTCGAGCAGGTGGTAGCCGTCCGGCCGGCGGCCGGTGACGTGCAGCAACAGGTTCAGCTTGGCCGGTGCGGGCAGGTTGCGCAGCGTGTCGATCATGGCCGTGCGACGATGCGAAGCGCGCTGTCGATCGCCAGCCGCAGCGACAGGCGGCGCTCGCCGTCGCCCGCCTCCGCGGGCCAGTCGAGCGCCACGCGTCGCGGCCGCCCGCCGTCGCTCGAGTCGATCCGGATCGACCAGCCGTGCTCGCGCCCGGCGACGATGCGGTCGCCGTCGTGCTCGGTCGGCTCGCCGATGCGGCCCTCCAGCCAGTCCGGCAGGTTGCCCAGCGGGACGCGCCAGCCGAAGACCTGCTCGGTCAGCGCCTCGGCCGAAGGCGCTTGCCACGACTTGCCGTCGGACGCGAGCAGTGTTGCCAGCCCGGCGTCGAGCGTCACCTGCGCGATCGTCTGCCCCATTGGCGAAGACAACTCGATCTGCGTGCGAGGCCCGTCGACGCGCAGCGAGAAGCGTCCGCTCGAGCGCTCCTCGCGCGCGCCATCACCCGACCCGGTGACGGTGGCCGAAAAGCGCCCGGTCCACAGGTTGGGCGGCCCGTCGGCCACCGCCTGGCCGGGGGCCGTCGGCGGGGTCGCGCAGCCCGCCAGCGCGATTGCGAGCGCGGCGGCGAGCGCTGCCAGCAGCCGCTTCATCGCGTGATCTTGAACCGCGCCAGCGTCTCGTCGAGCGTCTTGTTGCCCGGCTCTCGGGCGGCCGCTTCGCGCCAGACGCGCTGGGCGTCCTCGGTGCGGCCCGCCTGCCAGAGCACCTCGCCCAGATGCGCGGCGATCTCGGCCTCGGGACGAAGGCGATAGGCCTTCTCCAACTGCGCGATGGCGGCGGCGATCTGGCCGCGGCGGAACAGCACCCAGCCCAGGCTGTCGATGACGTGCGCGTCGTCGGGCGCCAGTTCGAGCGCCTTCTCGATCAGCGACTGCGCCTCGGCCAGCCGGATGTTGCGATCGGCGAACGTGTAGCCGAGCGCGTTGTACGCGTGCGCGTAGTCGGGGCGAAGCTCGATCAGCTTGCGAAGGCTGGTTTCCATCGCGTCGAGCCTGTCGATGCGCTCGGCGGCCATCGCGTAGTCGTACAGCAGGTCCGGATTGTCGGGCATGCGCTCGAGCGCCTGTGCGAGCACGTTGAACGCTTCGGTGTCGCGTCCGGCCTCGCGCAGCACCTGCGCTTCGGCGGAGGTCAGTTGCACGCGCTCGCGCACGCTGGTGACCGACGTGCCGCGCAGCAACTCGCGCGCCTCGTCGACGCGGCCGAGCTTGCCGAGCAGCACGGCGCGGCGCGTGAGCGCCGGCATGAACTGTTCGCCGCGCTGCACGCGCGCGTACCAGGCCACCGCGTCCTCGGTGCGGCGGGCTTCCTCGGCGAGCTGGCCCATGAACAGGTACGCCGGAGCGTTGTCGCGCTGGACCTGCGCAGGCAATTCGAGGTAGCGGCGCAGGTAGTCCTCGGCCACCTTCGGCTGCTTCGTCTGGTGGGCGAGCTGCGCGAGCGAGAACAGGATGGCCGGGCTGTCGGGTTCCTGCTTCAGCGCGGCTTCGAACTGCGCTCGCGCGTCGTCGTTGCGGCCGGCCGCGGCGAGCAGACGGGCGAGCGAGAAGCGCGCCTCGATCGCGTTGGGCTGGCGCTTCAGGAACCCTTCGAGCAGTTCGATGGCGCCGGCACTGCCGCGCGGGGTCTGCGCCGCGTAGCGGGCCGCGGCCACCGCGGCATCCTCGCTGGTCGGGTCGAGTCTCAGCGCCGCTTCGGCCTCGGAGGCCGCGCGCACGGCGTCGTCGGCCGACGACGCGACGGCGGCGAGCGCCAGCCGCGCAGCCGGCACGTTCGCGTCCGGCGCCGCGAGGCCATCGAGCATTGCCAGCGCGGCCTTGCGGTCGGGCGACCGTGCCAGCGCGCGCTGCACCTGCGCGTAGGCGTCTGGCAGTCGCTGCTGCGCGCGCGCCTTCTCGAGCCGTGCGCGCAGCAGCGGTTCGACGTCGCGCAGGCGCCCCGTGCTCAGCCACAGCGATTCGATGGTCTGCGTCGCGATCGGGGAGTCGGGCGACAGTTCGTGCCACAGCTCCGCCGCCGGCAACGCGTGATCCAGCGAGCGCTCGACCAGCGCCAGTTCGGTTGCGCGCCGGGCCAGGCGCGGGTCGCGCGTCTGGCGCGCCATCGACAGGTAGGTCGCCGCGGCGCTGCCGACGTCGCCGCGCTGCGCGGCGATCTCCGACGCGAGCAGCTGGAACATCAGCTGCGGCGTGAGGTCGACCTGCGGGACGGGTTCGACCGGGGCTTCGGGCGTCGCGGGTGCCGCCGCCGTTGCGCCGCTCGCTTGCGCCTGCGCGGCCGGGGGCTTCGTGTCGGGCGCGGACGCCGATTCGCCGGAAGCGGGCGGGGTCGCGCAGGCCGCGGTCAGCAGCGCGGCGGCCGCGATCGAGGCAAGCGCCTGCCAGCGCGCGCCGCCGGCGTTCGCTCGTCTCGACGGATGAGCCGGCCAGCAGGCCGGCAGGAGCGGTTCGTTCATGAGTCGTCGCCAGGTTCCATTACACTCGCCGAGAAGATTACCCGAGCCGGCGCCCGAGCACTTCGCGTGCGGCCACCGTCCAGCCGGTCTCCGGCCCGTCTCCGCCAGGTTTGCGCCCGCGCTCCTCCCGGTCTCCTCCATATCCGATGCCCGAACTTCCCGAGGTCGAGGTCGTCCGCCGCGGCTTGCAGCACAGCTTGCCGGGTCGCGCGGTGAAGTCGGTGCAGGTGCGCGAATCGCGCCTGCGCTGGCCGGTGCCCGCCGACCTCGACGCGCGGCTCTGCGGGCGGCCGCTGCGTTCGGTCGAGCGACGCGGAAAATACCTGCTGCTCGGCTTCGATCACGGCGTGCTCGTCGTGCATCTCGGGATGTCCGGCAGCCTTCGCTTTCTCGAGCGGCCGCCGCCGCCGTCGCGCCACGATCACGTCGATCTCGTGTTCGGGCACGGCACGCTGCGCTACCACGATCCGCGCCGCTTCGGCGCGATGCTCTGGCACGACGCCGGGGACGGGCCCGTGCTTGCGCATCCGCTGCTGGCAGGGCTGGGCGTCGAGCCCCTGTCCGGCTCGTTCGACGGCGCGCTGCTGCACCGCGCGACGCGCGGGCGCCGCGTGTCGATCAAGCAGGCGCTGCTCTCGGGTGCGATCGTCGTCGGCGTCGGCAACATCTATGCGTCGGAGAGCCTGTTTCGCGCCGGAGTCCGCCCGACGACGCCCGCGCAACGCGTCGGCCGCGAGCGCTGCGAACGCCTGGCCGGCGCGATCCGCGCGACCCTTTCGGACGCGATCGGCCGCGGCGGCAGCAGTTTGCGCGACTTCGTCGCGAGCGACGGTGCGACCGGTTACTTCCAGCTCGACTGCTTCGTCTACGGTCGCGCAGGCGAGCCGTGCCGCATCTGCGGCGCACCGGTGCGCAGCCTGCGCCAGACCCAGCGATCGACCTTCTACTGTGCGCACTGCCAGCGCTGAGCCGCCGTCCGCCAGCCGAAATCGGCCGCAGGGCGGATCGCCCCGGAGCCGCGTGGAAAGCAGCGCGCTGGCGTTGAATGGCCTGTGCTATAGATCGGTGCAGTTCAATCGCAAGAGGCGATGGAAGACCGATGGGCGTACTGGGAGAGCACATTGCCGGGTACGGCAGCTGGCGGCGTGAGCTGTCCGAGTCGGTGAAGCGCTACGGCCTATGGCTGTCGGATGCGGAACTCTCGGACGCCGCGGCGCGCTCGCGCATCGACTGCATCGTCGAGCGACTGGCCAAGGACCGCATCTCGATCGCGTTCGTCGCCGAGTTCTCCCGCGGCAAGTCCGAACTGATCAACGCGATCTTCTTCGCGGACCATGGGCAGCGCATCCTGCCATCGTCGGCCGGACGCACGACGATGTGCCCGACCGAACTGATGTACGACCGCTCGCGGCCGAGCTCGATCCGGCTACTTCCGATCGAGACCAGGCTGCGCGACGTGTCGGTGTCGGAACTCAGGCAGTCCGAAGCCGAGTGGCGGGAAGTGACGATCGACCCGAGCGACCCGGTCGGCCTGAGCAGGGCGCTCGCCAGCGTGCGCGAGACGATCGACGTCGACGTCGAACAGGCCACGCTGCTCGGCATGTACGATCCCGACGACGACGCATCGCCGGTCCGTCCGGGCACGGACGGCCGGATCGAGGTGCCGCGCTGGCGCCACGCGATCGTCAACTATCCCCATCCGCTGCTGGAACTCGGCCTCGTGATCGTCGACACGCCGGGACTCAATGCGATCGGCGCCGAGCCGGAGCTGACGCTGAAGCTGATTCCCGGCTCGGACGCGGTGCTGTTCGTGCTCGCCGCCGACGCGGGCGTCACGCGCACCGACATCGACGTCTGGCGCGAGCACATCAGCGCGAGCCACAAGTCCGGGCGCTTCGTCGTGCTCAACAAGATCGACGGGCTCTGGGACGGCCTCAAGGACGAGGTCCAGATCCAGCTGGAGATCGCGCGCCAGGTGAGCTCGGTCGCCCACACGCTAGACCTGCCCAACGACCGCATCTACCCGGTGTCGGCGCAGAAGGCGCTGGTGGCGAGGGTCAATCGCGATCCGCTGCTGCTCAAGCGCAGCCGCATGTCGGACCTCGAGTACGCGCTCGGCCGCGAACTCGTGCCGCAGCAGCGCGAGATCGCGCGCGAGCACGTCGGACGCGAGTTCGACGCCCTGCACGCGCAGGTTTCGGCCACGCTCGGCGCGCG
Organism: Burkholderiaceae bacterium; assembly: GCA_035443405.1. Taxonomy (GTDB): domain Bacteria; phylum Pseudomonadota; class Gammaproteobacteria; order Burkholderiales; family Burkholderiaceae_E; genus Zeimonas. Next base: position 5,723 of record DAORSF010000136.1, read on the forward strand.
CCGGCGCAACGCGGTCGAGCAGCTGTTCGAGCTCGGCGGCCTGCGCGGAAAGAACCGTGGCGTGATGGATCACATGGCGGCGCGCATCCGGCGCGAACGCGAGGAATTCGACCTGAGCCTGCGCCAGCTGCAGGGCCTGCGGGCCGTGCTGTCGCGGCACTCGCAGGCGCTCGAGCGGACGATCGGGGGCGAGTCGCTGCGGCGCCACGTCCGCGAGGCGAGAGCGGCGATGAAAGGCAGCAGCTTTTCCGTCGGGCTGCGAGACGGCATGAACGCGCTGATCGGCGCGGTCCGCGCGGACTTCGACGAGGCCACCCGCCTGGTCGACGAGGTTTCGACGCTGATGAGCGCGATGTACCGCAGCTTCAGCGCCGAGCACGGCCTGTCGCT
>DAORSF010000137.1:0-4172 GCA_035443405.1 Burkholderiaceae bacterium
CCCGTCAGCGCGGCGGCGCCTCGCCAGCGACGTGGGCGACCAGCGCACTCGTGTCGAGCGCGCCGAAACCGGCGCGACGCGCGGCCTGGTATTCGCTGCGCACCAGCGACGCGATCGGGGCCGGCCGGTCCGCCTGCTGCGCCAGCGCGAGGAAGTAGCGCAGGTCCTTGTCCATCAGCGCCAGCTGGAACTGCGGCGAGAAGTCGCGCGCGAGCATCTTCGGCAACTTCGCGCGAAGCAGTCTTGACCCCACCGGGCCCTCGGCGAGGATCGCCTGCGTGGCGTCCGGGTCGACGCCTGCCGCCTGCGCGACCGACACGGCCTCGGCGAGCGCCGCGGTCATCGTGCCCGACAGCATGTTGCTGACCAGCTTGACCGTCGCGCCGGCGCCGCTGGCGCCGACGTGGACCCACATCCTCCCCATCGCATCGAACAGCGGCCGCGCCGACTCGACCGTGGCGGCATCGCCTCCCGCCATGAACACCAGCTCGCGATTGCGCGCCTGCGGCACGCTGCCGGACACCGGCGCGTCGACGTAGGCGAGGCCACGCGATGCGGCGGCCTGCGCAACCTCGCGCGCCGTGGCCGGCGTGTTGGTGCTCGAATCGACGATCGACGTGCCCCGCGCGGCATTGGCGACGACGCCCGAGTCCCCGAGCATCACCGCGCGCGTCGCGTCGTCGTCGGAGACGATCGAGACGACGAAACGTGCGCCGCGCACCGCCTCGGCGATCGATGCGCAAACGGTCGCGCCCAGCTGCGCGAGCGGCCCGGCGCGCTCGGGGTTGCGGTTGAACGCGCGCAACGCGAAGCCGGCAGCGAGCAGGTTCGACGCCATCGGCGCGCCCATTGCGCCGAGGCCGATGAAGGCGACGGTGTCGGCCACGAGGATCTCCGGTCTCGATCGGGAACGCCGATTCTAAGCGCGATGCCCAGCGGGCGCACCGTGTCGGTGAACGTGGCGATCGCGACCTGCGCGGCACTGCACCAGCACCGTGCTTCGCGCACTTCGATGCCCGCTTGCGTTTCGTCGGCCGCGCCGCCGCGGCCCCTGCGGCACCTGGCACGCCTCTTGCGCGTCGGGAACCAGCCGCCGCACGCCGATCCGCCCCCCGATGCAAGAGCCACCATGCTGACCGTCGAATCCCTGTATGAGCACGCCACGCCCGCGCACGACACGTTGTCGCTGGACTTCGAGTCTCGTGCGCGCGGCCGGCTGCGCGCCGTGCTGGCCTCGGGCACCGAGGTCAGCGTGTCGCTGCCGCGCGGCACGATCCTGCGCGGCGGCCAGAAGCTGATCGCCGACGACGGCACGGTCATCGAGATTGTCGCCGCTCCCGAACTCCTGCTGGAGGCGCGCTGCGCGAACCCGCTGGCGCTCGCGCGTGTCGCCTACCATCTCGGCAACCGAGACGTCGCAGTACAGATCGGCCGCGACGGCACCAGTGGCTGGCTACGCATCCAGGCCGACCAGGTGCTCGAGGGCATGCTGGCGGGACTCGGTTCGACAGTCGCGACGGTCCGCGCGCCATTCGAGCCCGAGGCAGGGGCCTTCGTGCCAGGAGGCCCGCGCCCGGGCGGCGACAGCGGCGCACGCTTGCGCACACCCGACGGCAGTTGAGCGGCCTGGCCCCTTTGGGACCAGGGCATCATCGCGACCGTGGCAAGCCGTGTCGTTGCCGGAGACCCGACGCACCGGACTTCATGGCTGGAGCTGCGCGCGAACCTCGCCGCCCGGGTACTGGGCGCTGTGCACGTTCACGTAAAGCTTGCCGGCCTTCAGCGCCGCGAACTGTGCGTCGTTGAGCTTCGTCCCCGGCGGCACCGCCCACTTGCCGTCGCCGTCCTGCACCAGCGGGATGGCAACCGGGCCGTTGGCGCCGGCGGCGGCTTCGTGGATGTGCGCCATCGTGCCCTTCATGCCGGTCGTGGTCACCGAGCCGGTGATCGTCCGGTCGGCCGCGACCGAGATGGTTCCGATGCCGGTCGCGGAAGTCTTCGCGGGCGGCACTTCGGCGGCGCCGCTCAGCATCAGCTTCATCTCCTGCGCCGATGCGCCGGCGACGAAGACGAGCGCGGCGGCGGCGACCAGCGCCGGCCTCAGCGATCTGCGGAGATTCGCGAGTGACAACATGGCGAACACCTCTCTTGTCCAGGTTGAAGGGGCGACCGCCCTCGCCGTCGAGGCCGCGTGAGCGGACGGCACGATTGTGCGCCGGGTCGACCGGCCGGCTCGCCATCCCGTGACGCGGCAAGGGTCGGCCGGCAGCGCACGTGCCGCACTCATCGATGGGCCATCTCCAACCCGGCCGCGTCCAATGCCCGATGCGCCGCGGCCTTGCTCCGTTGCCACCAGGCGAGCATCGCGTCGAAGTCGCCGCCGAAGCGCACCCGCTTCAACTCCTCCGTCGCGACGCTGCAGGCCAGTGCATCGCCCGAGTCGAGCGGCCGTCGGGAGGCGGCGTAGTCGCAGGCCCAGAAGGCGCTCTCGAGCGCCGTCGACGCGCTGGCGCTGCGGACGAACTGCGCCGGTTGCGGCGGGTCGGCTCGCGACTGCGCAAGCGCACCGACGCAGACCGCGCCAAGCACTGTCCCGGCCAGGGTGCGCAGGGCGGCGTTCGCATGGACCGATGGGCGACTGCCGCGGGAGTTGGCTCGACTCATGGTGTTCTCCTTTCGGGTTGCCCGGGAGTGACACTCCCGTGTGGCCAGCCAGCTAGCGCACGAGTCATGCCAGCCGCGCGGCGGCGGCGGCGCCAGTCGAATCAATGACCTGGACGAGGCGGCGGGACGATTCGGCCGCCGCATGCGGCGGTTCCGTCGGATCTGGCGACGGCGGCGGGCCAATGCCCTCAGCGCGCGCGGCGGATGTCGAGCTTGCGCATGCGACCGCGCAGCGTGCTCGGGTTCATTCCGAGGATGCGGGCCGCGCCGAAGTCGCCCTCGATCGTCCAGTGCGTGCGCTCGAGCACCGCGCGGATGTGCGCGCGCTCGACGTCGGCGAGCGTGGCCCGGCCGTCCCGAGCCGGCCGTGTCGCGTCGTGCGCAGCTGCGTGCGATGCAGCTCGCGCCACCGCCCCCTCGGGGCCGGGCGTGGCGCCGGGCGGGACAAGCAGCTCGCTGCCGTCCAGCCTTCCTCCCTTCGACAGGATCAATGCGCGCTCGACGAGATTCTCGAGCTCGCGAATGTTGCCCGGCCAGTCGCAGGCACGGGCCCGCTCGGCAAAAGCGGGGGCGATGCCGTCTATCGCGCGACCCAGCTTGCGCGCGGTCCGATGCGCGAAGTGCTGCAGCAGGCGCGGGATGTCGTCGCGGCGCTCGCGCAGCGGCGGCAGCGCGATCGGAAAGACGTTCAGCCGGAAGTAGAGGTCGGCGCGGAATCGCGCCGCGCCGACCTCGGCATGCAGGTCGCGGTTGGTCGCCGCGATGACACGCACGTCGACGTGCAGCGTGCGCGTTCCGCCCAGGCGCTCGAACTCGCGTTCCTGCAGCACGCGCAGCAGCTTGGCCTGCGCTTCGGCGGGCAGGTCGCCGACCTCGTCGAGGAACAGGGTGCCGCCGTCGGCCAGTTCGAAGCGACCGCGGCGCTGCTGGATCGCGCCGGTGAAGGCGCCCTTCTCGTGGCCGAACAGCTCGCTTTCGACGAGCTCGCGCGGCAGCGCCGCGCAGTTGAGCCGGATCAGCGGCCGGTCGCGGCGCGCGCTTCGCGCGTGGATCGCGCGCGCCACCAGCTCCTTGCCGGTGCCGGTCTCGCCCTGGATCAGCACCGTGCTGTCGGTCGCGGCGACCTGCGCGATCTGCTCGCGCACGCGCCGCATCGCCTGCGAGTCGCCGATCATCGCGTCGTCGTCGGAGCGCGTGTCCGCCACCAGCAGCCGGATCGTCGCCATGGACCTGCGGTGCGCCTCGATCTCGCGCCGCAACGCGACGTGGACGCCGACGCGCGCGAGCAGCTCTTCGGTCTCGAACGGCTTCGTGACGTAGTCCACCGCGCCCGCCGCGAACGCGCGCGTCTTCTCGAAGGTCTCCTTCAGCGCGGTGAGGAAGATCACCGGGATCGCGCGCGTCGCGTCGCCGGCCTTGAGCCGGCGGCAGGTCTCGTAGCCATCGAGCCCGTTCATCATCACGTCGAGCAGGATCAGGTCGGGGTGGGCCCGCGCGGCCACGGCGAG
>DAORSF010000137.1:4272-6086 GCA_035443405.1 Burkholderiaceae bacterium
CCCATCAGCCGCGCGAGGCGCCGCGCGATCGCGAGGCCCAGTCCCGTGCCGCCGCGCGCGTGACCGTCGCCCGGGTCGACCTGCTCGAACTCGCCGAAGATCAGCTCCAGCTTGTCGGCGGCGATGCCGATGCCGGAGTCGGCGACCGTCACCTCGACTCGATCGTCCATCTCGCGCGCGCCGACTTCGACGCGCCCCTGCACGGTGAACTTCGCCGCGTTGCTCAGCAGGTTGATGACGATCTGCCGCAGCTTGCCTTCGTCGACCAGCATCCGCGGAAGCCCGCGATCGAAGGTGCCGGCCAGAACCACCGAGTCGCCGACCAGCGGTTCGACCGACCGCATGCACTGTTCGAGCACCGGCGCGAGCTCGATGTCGACGGGCTCGATCTCGATGCGCCCGGCCTCGACCCTGGCGAGGTCGAGGATCGCGTCGATCAGCGTCAGCAGGTGCTGCCCGCTCGCCAGGATCTTGTCGAGGTTCTCGTTCTGCTTCGGATCGAGCCGATCGTGCGAGTGGCGCATCACGATCCGGGTGAAGCCGATGATCGCGTTCAGTGGCGTGCGCAGTTCGTGCGACATGTTGGTGAGGAAGGCGCTCTTGTGTCGGCTCGCGACCTCGAGCTGTCGGCTCTTCGCTTCGAGCTCGCGATAGAGCCGCGCGTTCTGGATCGCCAGCGCCGATTGCGTCGCAAAGCTCTTCAGCAGGTCGATGACGCGCGGATCGAAGCCGCCCGCCTGCTTGCGGCTGACGACCAGCCCGCCGAGCAGACGCTCGTTGCGCAGCAGCGGCACGGCCAGCAGCGACCGGTACCCGCACGACAGCAGGATGTCGCGCACCCGGCTCTGGTACGCATCCCCGTCGGCGACGTCGCGGATCGTGATCGGCTCGCCGGCCGTCGCCAGTCGGCCGATCGCGCCCTCCCCCTTCGCCATCGGGTTCGAGCGCAGCACGTCGACCAGCTCGTCCGGCATCCGGTCGGTAGCCCGCAGCCGGAACTCCTGCAGCGCCTCCTCGTATTCGTAGATCGCGCCGCCTTCCATGCCGGCGAGCTGGTTGGCGCGCGAGACGATCGTGTCGAGCACCGTGTCGAGGTCGAGCGTCGAGCTGACTGCATCGCCGACCTCGCTCAGCGCCTTCAGCTGGGCGACCGTGCGCGCCAGCTGCGTGGTCCGCGCTTCGAGCTCGTTGAACAGCCGCACGTTCTCGATCGCGATGACCGCCTGGTCGGCGAAGGTCTGCAGCAGCGCGATCTGGTTGTCCGAGAACGGCTGGATCTCGTGCCGCCAGATCGTCAGCACGCCCAGAACGCCGCGGTCGCCGAGCAGCGGAACGGCCAGGACCGTGTGCACGCGCTCGCGGTGGTGCGATTCGGTCACCCGCACGCCGGGTTCGGTCATGAAGTCGACGATCTGCACCGGCTTGCCGTCCAGCGCCGCGCGCGACGTGGTGGTTTCGCGGTTGAGCTCGAAGCCGCGCTCGAGGTAGTCGGCGAACTCCGGTGTGCAGCCGGTGCGCGCCGCCAGCGACAGCCGCCCGCCAGTGCGCAGCATCACGAACGCCAGGTTCGCCTGGCACAGCCGGGTGGCGTTGGCGATGATCGTGTCGAGGACCGACTGGAGGTCCGACGGCGAACGCGAGAGCACGCGCAGGATTTCGCCCGTCGCCGCCTGCTGCTCGAGCGCGGCGGACAGCTCGCGGCGGCAATGCGCGAGCGATTCGTGCAGGCGGGCGCCGTCGGCCGCCAATGCGGCCTGCCTCGCGCGTGCCGAAGGTCGGGGATCGCGGTCGGCCTTCATGGCGGGCCCTCCCGG
>DAORSF010000138.1:0-6042 GCA_035443405.1 Burkholderiaceae bacterium
GGGCGCGCGTCGGCTCGAGCAACCTGAACGTCGCCAGCTGGCTCGGGAACTGGGAACTCGACGTCGCCGTCGAGGACGCGGGCTTTGCCGCGGAGATGGAGGAGACCTACCTCGCGGATCTCGAAGGGGCGACGGAGATCCTGCTGGTCGGGCGCAACCGCGTGAGGCCTGCGGGCGCGGTCGCCGGGCGCCCGCGCCTTCGACGCGACGCACGGGCCGGCGGCTCCCGGCGCCCGCGTGCGCGCGGCAGCGCGGGCCAGCTGGCGGCAGGTGCGCTGCGGGTCGGCAACACCTTCGGCGCCGCGCTCGCGAATCGTCGCGTGCTCGGCGCGACCGAGGCCAGGACGATGGCGATCGTCGGTGCGTTGCTGGTGGTGTTCGCCGCGGTCGCGGCGCTCTGGCCGCGGGCGCTGGCCTGGCCGCTCGCGGTGCTCGCGGCCTGGAGCGCCGTCGCGCTGCTGCTTCGCGCCTAGCGGTTGCATCGGGGGGCGCCCGACGGGCACGGCCCGGAGACGCCGGGAGCGCCCGGAGCGCCCGACGGCAACTGAGCGTCGCCGCCGGTCAGTCGCGGTGCTTGTTCTTGCCGTGACCCCGGCCGCGACCGCGATCGTCGTCACGGTAGTGGCCGCGGTCGTCTTCGCGATACACGACGCGGCCGGACCGGTGCCGCGGCACGTAGACCTCGTTGTACCAGCGCTCCTGCACGAAGTAGACCGGCTGCCCGCAGGCGCCGTACCGGCCGCAGTACCGGCCCCAGTTCTTCGCGTGCCCCGGCGGCACGTGCAGGTAGACCGGTTGGCGCACCACGCCGACCGGCACCGGGTGGATCACGACGGGCTCGGCGTAGATCACTTGCGGCCGCGGCACGTTGCCGATGTCGATGGTGCCGTAGAAGCCGGGCTGGCCGATGCTGACCGAGACGCCGACGTCCGTGGCCTGGGCAGGCCAGGCGGTGGCCGCCACCGCCGCGGCGAAGAGCAGTCGTTTCATGTCGAGGGCTCCATCCGTTGACGCGGACATTGTGGAGCACAGGCGCCGCGTGCCGGACGGTCGATGGGGCCTCGGCGCGCCGAACGGCAGGCGCGCGCCGCCAGGCGTCGCTTCAAGCCGGACCGAGGCCCAGCAGCCGGACCGCGTTGTCCTTGAAAATCAGCGGCTTGACCTCGTGGCGGAACCCGGCCTCGTCGAAGTCCTTCATCCAGCGGTCGGGTGTGATCAGCGGAAAGTCCGAGCCGAACAGCATCCGGTCCTTCAGCAGCGTGTTCGCGTACTGGACCAGCTGCGGCGGGAAGTACTTCGGGCTCCACCCCGATAGGTCGATCCAGACGTTCGGCTTGTGCATGGCCACCGACAATGCCTCGTCCTGCCATGGCCACGACGGGTGCGCGATGACGATCTGCATGTCGGGAAACGCGATCGCCACGTCGTCGAGGTGCATCGGGTTCGAATACTCGAGCCGCAGCCCGCCGCCGCAGCGCATGCCGGAGCCGATGCCCGAGTGGCCGCTGTGAAAGATCGCCGGCATCCGGTGCTCGGCGACCACCTCGTACAGCGGCCAGGCCATCCGGTCATTGGGGTGGAAGCCCTGCACCGTCGGGTGGAACTTGAAACCGCGCACGCCGTGCTTGGCGATCAGCCGGCGCGCTTCGCGCGCGCCCATCTTTCCCTTGTGCGGATCGACGCTCGCGAAGGCGATCATGATGTCGCCGTTCTGCTGCGCCGCCTCGGCGATTTCCTCGTTGGGAATGCGCCGCCGTCCGAGATGCGACTCGGCGTCGACCGTGAACATCACGAGTCCGATGCGGCGCTCGCGATAGTAGGCGATCGTCTCGGCGATCGTCGGACGGCGGCTCGAGCGAAAGTACTTGTCGGCGGCGCGGTCGTACTCCTCGCCGTAGGCGTCGAAGGGATTCCAGCACGACACTTCGGCGTGCGTGTGAATGTCGATGGCGATCAGCTCGGCGGTATTCAGGGCGGGCTCCCGGCCGCGGCGACGGGCGCGACGAATGATTACGTATTATAAGTATCTGCCGCTCCTGCCGGGAGCCACGGCCGTTGCCGCGACCGATGTTGCAGCGCAGTGAAGATTTCGGCTGCCGGCGCGGGGACGGGTCCGGGAAAACCCCAGTTCTGGTTCGCGGAAAATAGTTAATACTCATAACTGAATCGTTACCCGCCAGTGCCAGCCGCAGTGCCGTCCCGCAGCGCCGCCCCGCCATGACCTCCCCGAGAACCGGCTCCGCCGACCTGCTGCACCAGTTCGACCTGCTGAAGGTCGAGCTCGATGGTCCGATCGCGTCGGTGCGGCTGAATCGCCCGGCCAAGCGCAACGCGCTAAGCGATCCGCTGATCACGCAGCTGCACGCCTTTTTCGTCAATCTGCCGGACAGCGTGCGCGCGATCGTGCTCAGCGGCGAAGGCGAGCACTTCTGCGCCGGACTCGACCTGTCGGAACTGTCGGAGCACAGCGTCGCGGGCGGCATCGCGCATTCGCGCTTCTGGCATTCCGCCTTCGACCAGGTGCAGTTCGGCCGCGCGCCGGTGGTCGCGGTACTTCGCGGCGCCGTGGTGGGCGGCGGCCTGGAGCTGGCCAGCGCCGCGCACCTCCGCGTGGCCGAAGACAGCGCGATCTACGCGCTTCCCGAGGGCCAGCGCGGGCTCTTCGTCGGCGGCGGCGGCTCGGCGCGCGTGCCGCGGCTGATCGGCTACTCGCGGATGGCCGACATGATGCTGACCGGCCGGGTGCTCGACGCCGACGAGGGCCAGCAGGTCGGGCTGTCGCAGTACCGGGTCCGCGACGGCGAGGGCATGGCGAAGGCGATGGCGCTCGCGCGGCGGATCGCCGAGAACGCGGCGATGTCCAACTTCGCGGTGATCCACGCGCTGCCGCGCATCGCCGACATGTCGCAGTCCGACGGCCTGTTCGTCGAGTCGCTGATGGCGGCGATCGCGCAGGCCGAGCCCGCTGCCAAGGACCGCATGCGCGCCTTCCTCGAGGGCAAGGCGCGCAAGGTGCGCAAGGCATGACCCGCTATCGCGACGCGCGCGTCGGCGCCTGCCTGGAGGCCGAATACCGACGGGAGCCCGGCGGCGTCGAACGGCTGCGCTCGACGACTGCGTTGCAGCATTTCCCGGACCGGCTGACCGATCGGCTCGAGCAGTGGGCGCGCACGGTGCCCGAGCGTACGCTGGCGGCGCGACGCGACCGCGGCGGCGAATGGCGCCGCATCGGCTACGCGCAGATGCTCGAGCGCGCCCGCGCGGTCGGCCAGGCGCTGGTCGAGCGAGGTCTGTCCCCCGAGCGCCCGGTCGCGATCCTGTCCGGCAACGACCTCGAGCACCTGTCGCTCGCGCTCGGTGCGATGTGGGCCGGCGTGCCCTACGCGCCGATCTCGCCGGCCTATTCGCTGGTCTCGCAGGACTACGGCAAGCTGCGCCACATCCTGAACTCGCTCACGCCGGGGCTGGTCTTCGCGTCGGACCCCGAGTACGCGAAGGCGATTCACGCAGTGGTCGACCCCGACATCGAACTGGTGCTGGCCGTGGGCCGGGTCGACGGCCGGGTGGCGACGCCGTTCGACGCGCTGCTCGCGACGACGCCCGGCGTTCGCGTCGACGAGGCGCACGCCCGAACCGGTCCCGACTCGATCGCCAAGTTCCTGTTCACGTCGGGCTCGACCCGTGTGCCGAAGGGCGTGGTCAACACGCAGCGGATGTTGTGCGCGAACCAGCAGATGATCTGCCAGGGCATGGCGTTCCTGGCCGACGAACCGCCGGTGCTGGTCGACTGGCTGCCGTGGAACCACACCTTCGGCGGCAACCACAACACCGGCATCACGATCTACAACGGCGGCACGCTGTACATCGACGACGGCAAGCCGACCGCGCAGGGCATCGGCGAGACGCTGCGCAACCTTCGCGAGATCTCGCCGACGGTCTACTTCAACGTGCCGAAGGGCTTCGAGGAGATCGCCGCGGCGATGCGCACCGACGAGGTGCTGCGCCGGTCGCTGTTCGGGCGCGTGAGGGCCTTCATGTTCGCCGGCGCCGGGCTGTCGCAGCCGGTCTGGGACGAGCTCGACCGGCTCGCCGAACAGACGGTCGGCGAGCGGATCCCGATGATCACCGGATTGGGCATGACCGAGACGGCGCCATCGTGCACGTTCGCGCTGCGCGCCGGCGAGGTCCGCTCGGGGCACATCGGGCTGCCGTGCGCGGGCGTCGAGGTGAAGCTGGTGCCGGAGAACGGCAAGACCGAGATCCGGTTCCGCGGCCCGAACGTGATGCCCGGCTACTGGCGCCTGCCCGAAGCCACGGCGCACGCGTTCGACGAGGAGGGCTTCTACCGGACCGGCGACGCGGTGAAGTGGATCGATCCGTCTGACCCGCAGAAGGGATTGATGTTCGACGGGCGCATTGCCGAGGACTTCAAGCTGTCGACCGGCACCTTCGTCAGCGTCGGCCCGCTGCGCGCGCGAATCATCGCCGCCGGCGCGCCGTGCGTGCAGGATGCGGTCATCACCGGCATCGACCGCGACGAGGCGGGGATGCTGGTGTTTCCGCGACTCGACGAGTGCCGCAAGCTCGCTGGCCTGCCCGACGGCGCGGCCGCCGCCGACGTGCTCAGGCACCCGGCCGTGCGGGCGTTCTTCCAGGCGCTGGTCGAGCGGCTCTGGCGCGAGGGCACGGGCAGCGCGAGCCGCATCGCGCGCGCGCACGTGATGGCCGAGCCGCCGTCGATCGATCGCGACGAAGTCACCGACAAGGGCTCGATCAACCAGCGCGCCGTTCTCCGGAATCGCGCCGCGCTGGTCGAGGCGCTGTACCGCGGCGAGGACGGCCACGACGTCCTGCTGCCGGGGGCGGGATGAAGCACGAAGGGTCGAGAGGCCCACAACCTGGAGGTAGACGAGGCATGAAGACGATCCTGAAGGTACTCGCCGCTGGCGTGGTGGCCAGCGTTGCGATGAGCGCGCGCGCCGAACTGACGATCGGCGTGGTGTTGTCGCTGACCGGCCCGGCTTCCGGCCTGGGCATCCCGGTCAACAACGGCTTCAAGCTGTGGCCCGACACGATCGGCGGAGAGAAGGTGAAGATGATCGTGCTCGACGACGCGACCGACCCGTCGACCGGCGTGAAGAACGCACGCCGCCTGGTCACCGACGACAAGGTCGACGTGATCCTCGGTTCGTCGACCACGCCGATCTCGGTTGCGATGGCCGACGTGGCGACCGAGTCGGGCACGCTGCAGATCGCGATCTCGCCGCCGCCGTTGCCGCCCGGCAAGGACACCTGGACCTTCCGGATGGCGCACTCGGCCACCGTGATCGCGCACCCGATGGTCGCGCACATGAAGCGCAACGGCGTCAAGACCGTCGGCTTCCTGGGCTACATCGACGCCTACGGCGAGAGCTGGCTGAAGGAGTTCGGCGCGGTCGCCAAGCAGGCCGGGCTCGAGGTCACCGCGGTCGAGCGCTTCCAGCGCACCGACACCAGCGTGACCGGCCAGGCCCTGAAGCTGGTGGGGGCGAACACCGACGCGATCCTGGTCGTGGCTTCCGGCTCGGGCGCCGCGATGCCGCATCGCGCGCTGGTCGAGCGCGGCTACAAGGGCAAGATCTACCAGACGCACGCCGCCGCCTCCCGCGACCTGATGCGCGTCGGCGGCAAGGACGTCGAAGGCGGCTACGTCGTCTCGGGTCCGGCGACCGTGGCCGAACAGCTGCCCGACACGAACCCGTCGAAGAAGGCCGCGCTGGACTACGTGCAGAAGTACGACAAGGTCTACGGCGCCGGCATGCGCAACCAGTTCGCGGCGCACGCCTACGACACGCTGGTGGTCCTGCAGAAGGTGGTTCCGATGGCGCTGCAGAAGGGCAAGCCGGGCACGAAGGAGTTCCGGGCCGCGCTGCGAGACGCCATGGAGAACATCGGTCCGCTGCCGGTCTCGCAGGGCGTGCTGAACTTCACGAAGACCGATCACTGGGGCTTCACCAACGACAGCGCGGTCGTGCTGAAGGTGGTCAACGGCGACTGGGAGGT
>DAORSF010000139.1:0-6041 GCA_035443405.1 Burkholderiaceae bacterium
CGTCGAGGATGATGAAGGAGTGGTTCAGCGTGCGTCCGCGCATGTAGGCGAGCGGGGCGATCTCGATCGCCTGCTTCTCGAACATCCGGGCGGTGCGATCGAAGCCGAGCAGGTCGTACAGCGCGTCGTAGAGCGGGCGCAGGTACGGATCGACCTTCTGTGCGAGATCGCCGGGCAGGAAGCCCAGACGCTCGCCGGCCTCCACGGCGGGACGGGTCAACACGATGCGCTTGATCGCGTCGCGCTCGAGCGCGTCGACCGCGCAGGCCACGGCGAGGTAGGTCTTGCCGGTGCCGGCCGGGCCGATGCCGAAGGTGATGTCGTGCGACAGGATGTTGCGCAGGTACTCGCGCTGGCGCGGCGTTCGCCCCTGCAGGTCGGTCCGGCGGGTGTGCAGGACCGGCGCTTCGTCGTCCGCGGGCTGCGGACCCGCGCGAGGCGGCGCCTTCATCTCGACGAGGTCGAGTTGCACGTCGTCGAGCGACAGCGCATGTTCCGCGCGCGAGTAGAAGTGCTTCAGTGCCGCAACGGCGCGGCGCGATGCGGACGCAGCGCCTTCCACGCTGAAGGTTTCGCCTCGGCGCGCGATGCGAACGTCGAAGGCTTCCTCGATCTGCCGCAAGTTCTGGTCGAGCGCCCCGCACAGGTTGGCGAGGCGGCGATTGTCGGCGACTTCGGGCGTGAACTCGATCGGGCGGTGTCTCAAAACGGCGTTCTCGGGCGCGTCACTGCGACGCAGGCTGCTGCGCGAATACTCCCACGCCCGAGATTGTAGAGCCGGCGGCGGGCGACTGTACCTGATAGCTCAAGCCCAGTCGCGCCGCGTCGGGACCGAACAGGCCCCCGCGAAGGTTCACGGTGCACCCGGAGGCGCCGCAAGCCAGCGGTCCGCTACCTGTCGTCGTCGCGGCGACGCCGCCGCTGAAGCCGTACTGCGCGGCCGCGTTGGTCGTCAGGTTGCTGCGCGACGGATTGCCGGCCCCCCCGGCGGTCGCGAAGGCGTACGAGCCGCCACCGATCGAGACCGTGCCTTCCAGCCCGATGCGTGCCTCGGTCGGGTTGAAGGCGACGCGTGCCGCGCCGGCGAAGGTGCCGGGAGCGACGCTGCCGTTGCCGATCGTCGGGTTGGTCGCGCCGATCAGCGAATAGCCGAATTCGCCCTGCGTGGGAACGGTCGCCGAAGGCACGCCGACGAGGTAGTGCACACCGTGGTTCGCCGAAAGCACACGATCGGCCGGCAGGATCAGGAACGCCAGCAGTCCGCGCGGCTGCACCGCGCCCTCGCTCCAGCGCCCCCAACTGGCGTAGCCGTCGGCACCCGCCTCCGAGACCCTGGCCGCACCGCGCGACAGGCAATACAGGAAGCAGTTTCCGTTCGTGTCGATGCCCACCGACTCGAGACCGAGCGCGTCGAGCCTGAACGGCGTGCCGGGGCGCGACAGTTGCAGCCAGTCGAACTGGCCGAGCGCCGGGGGCAGGCTGCGCAATTGCAGCGAGCGCTGGTCGCCGACCGTCCCCGAACCGCCCAAAGGTGGCGGCGCGGAGCCGCCGGTGCCCCCCGAGTCGCCGATTCCGCCGCCCGAATCGCCGCTGTCACCCGTGCCGCCCGAGCCACCGCCCGTGCCGCCGGAATCACCCGTGCCGCCCGAGCCATCGCCCGTGCCGCCGGAATCGCCCGAGCCACCCGAGCCACCCGAGCCACCGCCGGTGCCGCCCGTATCGACCGATCCGCCACCTGTGCTTCCGGTTCCCCCGGAACCGCCGCTGTTGTCGACATCGTCGGCACCTCCGGCGCCGCCCGAACCGCCGGCTCCGGTGTCCGTGGTCGAACCCGGCGGCGTCACGATGGCGAGGCTCGGGATCCCGACCAGCACGCCGTCGGGTCCGCGCTGCGCATTGGGGGAGACGGATGCGTCGGCGTCCGGCAGCCAGGCGACGTCGTCGCCCCGGGTCTCGCCCGCCGGTGCACCGTCGCTGCCCGAGCCGTCGAGCACGATCGGGGGCAGGCCGGCTGGCACGCCCGGGGTTTCGCCGGCCACGTAACCGCCGGCGGCGACGCCTGCGGCCGCGACCGTCCCGGAAGATCGGCCGGAAGCAGCCGTACCGGACGATCCGCCGGACGCGGAAGTTCCCGGCGATCCGCCGGACGTGGAAGCTCCCGGCGATCCGCCGGAGGCGGCCGCGGTGCCGCCGCGCGCCGTCGTCGCGTCGACAGCGGTCGAGTCGGCGCCTGCCCCCATGCCCGCCCCGACGCCCGCCACAGAGGGGTCCGCCGCGTCGGCTCCGCCGCCCGCCTTCAGTGCGTCTGCGCCCGATCGCGTGCGGGTCGGCGTCGCCGTCAGGCGGACGCCGGCGACGACCGCATCGGCACCGCTGCCACCGGACGTCGACGGTGCGATCGCGCCATCGGCACTCGCACTCGTCGCCCCGCGCTGTGCCTCCGGACGGCCTGCAGCCGAACCTGCGGCGGGGGTGGCGCCGGCCGGTTCGCCTGCGACGGGCGCCGCGGCGCCTTCGGTAGTCAACGCCTTCGTCACCGTCGCGGCGCCTTCGGTCCTCGAGCCATTGCCGGACGCCAGTTGCGTCGGCGCAGCCTGTCTGTCGGGCAGCCGCTGGTGGCTGATCGGCGGCAGTACCGGGCCCTGTTCGATCATGCGCGGCGCCGCATCCGGATCGTTGGCGGCGGCCGACTCGCCTTCGCCGACCTCGACCGCGCCGCCCCGCGTGGCGATGACGATGCGACCTTTCGTCACCGACACCCTCAACCCTTCACGCGGGCCCGGCGCGCAGCGCGGGTCGCAGGCCGTCTGCTCGGCAACGTATTCGGTTCCGCGCACGCCGACCGTGGCGGTGGGCGTCTGCATCCGGTAATCGTCGTGGTCGCGCTTGCCGATCGCGCCGGTGATCGTGCGCAGTGCGCCGCGCACGAGGAAGAAGAATCCGCGTTGGCCGGTCGCGTCGAAGCGGTAGTCGTCGATGCGGAAGGCCGTTCCCGGCTGAAGCGAAACGATCGAGCCGTCGGTGAACCGTATCTGCACCCGACCGTCGCTGCCGGTGCGAATCAGGTCGCCCCGTTCGAACTCGGTGCCGGCCGCGACCGGCACCGGCGCAGCCTGCGGGCGCTCGAGCGCGACCGCGCCGGAGGCGACCAGCGCACGCCCGTCGGCCGCCAGCGCAGCGTGGATCGTCGCGACGCAGAGCAGGGCGAGCAGCGCCGCGCGAACTCCCCAGTGGCGGCCAGGGCGCGGCAGCAGCCACGCCGACTCGTTGGCGGTCGCTGCCATCGTCAACGGAACCTGTAGCGCAGCGTCACGCCTGCCTGCGTGCGCCGGAAGTCGTTGGGATCGAGCGTCGACCGGTTGCGGGTGAACGTGATCGCCGGCGCCACGGACCAGTCGGTCGAGACCGGTCGCTCGGCGCCGATGCGCAACTCGGTCTGACGGTCGCTGCGCGCTACGCCGAAGATCGGCTCGACGCCGTCGAAATTGCGTGCCTCCCACGACAGCGCGGCGAATCCGCGCCAGCCGTCGCCGAGACCCGCGCTCAGCGCCATCCGAGCGCCGTGGAAGTCGTAGGACAGGTTGTCGAGGTCGCGGCGCGAGGTCTCCCTGCCGAACTGAAGTCCGCTGACCAGGATCGGCCGGCGCGGTCCCGCAAGCACGCGTGCGAAGGTCAGCCCCAGCGCCGCGCGGCGAGCGTCGCGCGTCGAGTCCCCGGGGAAATCGAGCGCAAAGCCCTGGACGTAGGCGCCAACCTGCGTTCGCGCGTCGAGGTCGCACTGCCACTGGCCGAGCGCTCCCCGGGCGTTGCGGTAAGCCGCACCGTCCAGTTGCAGGTGCTGGAACTGGGCAAGCATGTTCAACTGATGGCAGCCGGTGTGGAAGGCGAACCCCGAAGAAAGGTCGAATTGATCCTGATCGAGTGTATGCGCACTGGGGTGACGCCGAAGCGAGGCGCGTCCGCCAGCGGTCCATTGCCAGCCGCCACCCATCGGCGCGGTCCGGTTCAGGGCGAGCGCCGAGCCGAAAACGGAACTATTTCTCGGAAGACTGATGCCCAGCGGGATGACGGACGTGCCGTCGGCAAGCACCCACTGACCCGATGAACTTCCGAAGTTGACGTTCGAGTCGTAGCCCGCGTCGAGTTCGATCAGACCGGTCAGCCGCGGGCGTCCGGCATCGTCGATGCGCCGGATCGCGTCGAGGTAGCGCCCGATCACGCGCCGGGCCTCGTCGGGGATCCGCTGCGCGGCGACGGTTTCGAACTCGCGCCGCGCGTTCTCGCGCTCGCGGAGCGCGAAGTAGGCGCGCGCGATTTCTGCGCGCGCCTGCAGGAAACCGGGTCGGTTGATCAGCGCGCGCTCGAGCGCCATCACGGCCTCGCCGGGGCGATCCGAGTCGAGGGCGGCGAGGCCCAGCAGGTAGTCGAAATCCGGGTCGCCGGCGTAGTCGGCCACCCGCGCGCCGAGTGCACGGAACGCGCTGTCCGGCTGTCCGTCGTCGATCATCCGGCGAGCGCGGGCCAGCAATTGCGCCAGCGGCGTGCGTGGGGCGCTGCGTGCAGCCTCGTCGGCGTCGGCCTGGACGAGCTCGCGCAGGGGTTGCGCGGACAGCGGGGCGGCTTGCGCGGCGATCGTCGCCGGTATCGCGGCGAACAGCACGAACCGCGCCAGCGCTCGCAGTCGCGCCGTGCGCGGCGCGGTCGGCGCGGCGGCCAGCGGGTCGCCGCGCGTCATGCGCTGCGCACGTCCGCCTCGCCGCGCAACGAATGCGACAGCGCAGCGGTGATCCGCACGTCGACGAACTCTCCGACGAGGCGCCGGGGGCCGGCGAAATTGACGACCCGGTTGTTGGCGGTCCGGCCGGCGAGCTCGTCGCCGTTCTTGCGGGCGTGCCCCTCGACGAGCACACGCTGCGCGCTGCCCACCATCGCGTCGCTGATCCGGCGCGCGTTGGCGTCGATCGCCGCCTGCAGGCGCTGCAGGCGTTCGAGCTTGACGGCTTGCGGCGTGTCGTCGGCGAGATCGGCGGCGGGCGTGCCGGGGCGCGCACTGTAGACGAACGAGAACGAGCTGTCGAAGCCGAGTTCGTCGGCCAGCGCGAGCGTACGCTCGAAGTCGTCGGCGCTCTCGCCCGGGAATCCGACGATGAAGTCGGTCGACAGGCTGGTGCCGGGCCGCGCCGCACGCAGCCTGCGCACGATCGACTTGTACTCGAGCACGGTGTAGCCGCGCTTCATCGCCGCCAGCACGCGATCCGAGCCCGACTGCACGGGCAAGTGGACGTGCTCGGCGAGTTTCGGCAGCTGCGCGTGTGCATCGATCAGTCGCTGCGTGAATTCCTTCGGATGCGAAGTCGTGTAGCGGACACGATCGATGCCAGGTATCTCGCAGACGTACTCGAGCAACAGGGCGAAGTCCGCGATCTCGCCGTCGGCCATGGCGCCGCGCCACGCGTTCACGTTCTGGCCGAGCAGGGTCACTTCACGCACGCCCTGGTCCGCGAGCCCGGCGATTTCGACCAGCACGTCGTCGAACGGGCGCGAGACCTCGTCGCCCCGCGTGTAGGGAACGACGCAGAAGCTGCAGTACTTGCTGCAGCCTTCCATGATCGAGACGAAAGCGGTGGCGCCTTCGGTGCGAGCCGGTGGCAGGTGATCGAACTTCTCGATCTCCGGGAAGCTCACGTCGACCTGGGGATGCCCTGTCGCGCGTCGACGCGCGATGAGTTCGGGGAGCCGGTGCAGGGTCTGCGGGCCGAACACCACGTCGACGTAAGGTGCGCGCGACACGATCGCCGCGCCTTCCTGGCTGGCGACGCATCCGCCGACGCCCACGATCAGCTCGGGCCGCTCGCGCTTGAGCGTCCGGATCCGTCCCAGGTCGGAGAACACCTTCTCCTGCGCCTTCTCGCGCACCGAGCACGTGTTGAAAAGGACGATGTCGGCGTCCTCGACGCGGTCGGTCTTGCGCGCGCCCTCGGACTGCGCGAGCACGTCGGCCATGCGGTCCGAGTCGTACTCGTTCATCTGGCAGCCGAACG
>DAORSF010000140.1:0-6023 GCA_035443405.1 Burkholderiaceae bacterium
GCCGCCGCCCAGCCCCACAGGCGCCTGCCGCTGACCTCCGAGCGGTGGCAGTCGAAGCCTTCGATCGGCCGCTTCGGGTGCTCGTCGGCCGGCCGCTGCACCGGTTCGCGGACGCCCATCCAGTCGCGAACCGCGGCGACCTCGCCGAACGGTACGCCGGTCTGCATCATGCCGAACGGGCCGGGGTTCATGCCGACGAACACCACGCGCTTGCGGCCGTCGCCATAGCGCCGCAGCCAGGCTTCGTGCGGACGCCACGCGTAGTCGAGCGGGTTGTAGACGTGCGCGACCGGCGGGCCGAAGCGCAACGTCGAGACGGCACGCGACAACTCGCGCGCGGCTTGGATCAGGTCGGCGGCTGACATCGTGGAGAAGAGAAGGGGAAGGGAAGAGGAGGTCGGCGCAAAAGAAAGGGGCGCGGGTGTGTTGCCGCGCCCCATGAGCCGCGAGTAGCGGCTGCCTTTCCTCGGACGGTGCCGATCCGTTGGTGCACCGCGTACCACGTGGATGCGCGGTGCTTCTGCGATCGATCCGTCGTCGGAGCCGTCGGCACCGGCGCGTCGCCGCGCTTCGATGCCTCACGGAACACAGGCTAGTCGCGCGGCCGCTCCAGGTCAAGGTCCAGGTCAGTGCGGGTCGTTGCAGTGCGGGTCGTTGCAGTGAGAGTCAATTGCCGCAGCCCCGGATACTCGTCGCGCCGGATCGCGACCTTGCGCGCGTGGTCGCTCCACGACTCGCCGGCACGCAGCGCGTCGACGACCGCCGCTGCGTCGGTGATCCAGCTGCCGCCGAACAGCGTCACGCCGCGCGCGAACAGCGGGTCGGGCAGGCACCCTGCGCCCGGCCCGATCATCGCGAGCCGCTCGGCGGCCGCGCAGTGCGCCAGTATCCGGTCGGCGGTGCCATTGAGCAGCACCGAGCTCGTGCACAGCACCTTGTTGCAGAGCGCGAGCTCGGCGGCGTCGAGCGTCACGCGGTAGCCGTCGTGTTCGCCGGCGAGGTCGGCGCGCAGTTCGATCACCGTGACGCGCGCGCCGGCTGCGGTGCAGCGGCCGAGCAGCGGCCGGAACAGGCCCACCATGCCGACGTGGTCGGCCGGTCCGGGGTCGAGCTCGCCGATCGAATCGGCGCTCGTCGGCGGCACGTAGCCGGCGCGGTCGAACGCGCAACGGCTGAGCGCGTTGATCGCGGCCATGCCGAGCGTGCGATCGACGGCGTCGTCGCTCGCGTAGCGCCTCGCCAGGTCGAGCGCGTCGGCGCCGTGAAGGCCGGCGGCGCCCCCGCCCTCGGCGAGTCTGGCCCAGGTGTCGCCCAGCAGTACGAAGGCGAGGCCGAGCGTGCCGTCGTCGAGTTCGAGCGCGCAGAACTCGCCGCGCCGGCTGTCGAGGCATTCCGGTCGCGGCAGGTGGAGCGCGCGCACGCGCGGCAGCCGCGACTGCGCCGCGACGCGCGCGAGCAGCGAGAGCAGTTCTTCAGCGATGGTCGGGGTGGGGGTCATGCGTCGTGTCACTTCGATCGCTCGATCATCGCCGCATCCGCTTCATCATGATTCGCGCATACGCGGCGGGCGCGAGCCTCGACGTCCACCACGCCAGCCGAGCGGTCGCTCCCGGCAGCAGCAGGCGGTGCTCGCGTCGCGCGGCCTCGTGGATGGCATCGGCAACCTCCGCGGGCGACGCCAGGACGCCGGTGATCGCCTTCTCACCGCGCCACGGCCGGCCCTCGCCGTCGAGCGCGTTACGATCGATCCCGGTGTCGATGAACGACGGGCAGGCCAGCATCACCTTCACGCGTTCGCCTTCGAGTTCGCAGCGCAGGCTGTCGAAGAAGCCGTGCAGCGCGTGCTTGCTGGCAGCATAGCCGGTTCTTCCGAGAAGCGGCGCGAATCCCGCGACGCTGGAGATCGCGACGATCATGCCGCGCCGCGCCAGCAGTTCGGGCAGCGCGGCGTGCGTGCAGTGGACGGCGCCGAAGAAGTTGACCGCCATCACGCGCCGGATCACGTCGGGCACCGTGCGCGAGAACTCGCCGTGGTGCGAGAGGCCGGCGTTGCAGACGAGCAGGTCGATGCCGCCGAACGCGTCGACGGCAGCTCGCATCGCGCGCCGGCAGGCTTCCTCGTCGGTCACGTCGCAGGCGAAGGTCGCGACCTCGATGCGCCGCGCGCGCAGCGTCGACGCGAGCCGCTCGAGCCCGGCGCAGTCGCGGTCGAGCGCGACGATGCGCGAGCCGGCGCGCCCGAATCGCTCGCACAGCGCGTGGCCCAGGCCCCCGGCTGCGCCGGTGACGACTGCCGTCGCGCCGTCGAAGTCGCGCATCGTCATCGGCGCCGCGCTTGCGCCCGCAGCCACAGTTCGAAGACCTGCGCCGACGTCAGCCGCGGCACGAAGGCGAGCTCGCGCTTCAGGCGCGTGTTGTCGAGCACCGGGCGGTAGCGCAGGAACCCGACCTGCTCGGGGCCGTACTGCGTGATCCCCATCGGCTTCAGCACCGCGAGCGCCGCCTGCAGCAGCCAGGCCGGCAGCGCGACGCAGCGCTTGCCGAGCCGCGCGGCGATCTCGCGCACGCCCATCGCACCGTCGCCGGCCAGGTTGTAGATGCCGGTCCGGTCGCTGCGAATCGCGTGCACGATCGCAGCCACGACGTCCTGGTCCCAGACGAAGACGAAGGGGCTGTCGGCGCCGCGGATCGCGATCAGCCGCGGCTTCTCGAACAGGGCGGTGATCTGGTTGCGGGTCGTCTCGCCGAGGATCGTGCCGATCCTGAAGACCACCTGCCGGAGTTCGGGGTGTTCGCTCCGGAAGTCCGCCAGCATCTCCTCGACCAGGCGCTTGTGGCGCGCATAGGCGAACTCGTCGTTGCCGCGCAGCGGCTGGTCCTCGGTGATCCACGCGGGATTGTCGGCGTGGTAGCCGTAAGCGGCGCCGCTCGAGCTGACGACGATCCGGCCGACCCCGGCGGCGACGCAGGCGTCGAGCACGTTGCGCGTGCCTAGCACGTCGACCGAGTACTCGAGCTCGCGCGTGCTGCCGGGCCCTGGCGTCACGATCGACGCGAGGTGCACGACCGTGTCGCAGCCGTGCATGTGGTCGCCGAGCCGCGGCGAGCGGACGTCCTCGGTGACGTAGCGCACGCCGGGCACGCGCAGGCTCGCCGGGCAGTCGCGGACGTCGGCCGCGACCACTTCGATCGGCCGGGCGCCCGGCGACGGCTGCGACTCCGGGTCGTCCGGAGTTAGCGGCGACGCCGCCAGTGCCCGTACAAGCTGGCTGCCGAGGTAGCCGGACGCGCCGGTCACGAAGACGCGTAGTCCGCTCACTGGACTACCCTCACGCCCCGGCCGTCTCCGGCGGCGGGCGGCGACGCCACCAGCTGGCGAGCGCGAGACCGGTCAGGATGTGCCAGATGCCCCACCATGCGGCGACGATCGCCATGCCGCCGATCCCGCCGAAGAAGTTGAACACCAGGATCAGGCCGAAGCCCGAGTTCTGGATGCCGACCTCGATCGACGTCGCGCGCCGGTCGCGCTCGGGCAAACCGGCCCAGCGGGCGCTCCAGTAGCCGACCAGCAGCCCGAGCGCGTTCATCAGGAACACCACCAGCACGACGCGACCGACGTAGTCGGTGAAGTGCTGCCAGTTCGCCGCGAGCGCGCCGACCACGAACGCGCCGAAGAACAGCAGCGAGAGGACCTTGAACGGCTTGTGCGCACGCGCAGCCGCTTGCGGGAACCAGTGCGCGACGCTCATGCCGAGCACGGCCGGGATGCCGAGCAGGACCACGATCGTGACCAGGACGTCGAGCGGGTCGAGCGCGACTGCGGTCAGGATACGCGCGGTGTCCGGATTCAGGCTGCCCCAGAACGCGAGGTTCAGCGGCGTGAAGACCAGCGAGCCGAGCGTCGAGATCGACGTCATCGTGATCGACAGCGCCGTGTTGCCGCGCGCGAAGTGGGTCAGGAAGTTCGAGATGTTGCCCCCCGGGCAGGCCGCGACCAGGATCAGTCCGAGTGCGATGCTGGGCGCCGGCTTCAGCACCATCCCGATTCCCCAGCCGACCGCCGGCAGCAGCACGAACTGGCCCAGCATCCCGATCAGCGTCGCTCGCGGCGCGCTCCTGACGCCCCTGAAGTCGGACACCTTCATGTCCAGCGCGACGCCGAACAGCACCAGCGCGAGGATCGCGTTGAGAATGCCGAGCGACTGCGGGCTGAAGTTGAGCCGGACGAGGTCGATTTCGCTCATCGGTCGCTGCTCAGCGGCCCTTGGGCTCTTCGTGCATCTTCTTGAAGTGGATCAGCCCGGGTGCCCACATGTGCTTGACCGGGTCGACGTCGACGTGGATCACCGCGCACCGGCCGGAGGCGATGGCGCGCTCGAGCGCCGGCTTCAGCAGGCGCGGGTCGGACACCCGCTCGCCGTGCGCACCCATCGCCTGCGCGAGCCGGTCGAACTCGATCTCCCCCAGGTCCGCCTTGATCGTCTCGTCGGGGCCGAGCGACTTCATGATCATCGTCTTCAGCGGCTTGAGCATGAACTGCTGGTTCATCTTGACCATGCCCCACTGCCGGTCGCACAGCACCAGGTAGATCACCGGCAGGCCGTTGCGCACCGCGGTCTCGATCTCCTGGGGATGAAAGCCCATCGCGCCGTCGCCGATGATGCAGCACACTGGCCGCCCTGGGCGCGCCGCCGCCGCCCCGAGCGCCTGCGCGACACCGGCGCCGAGCATGCCGAACTTGAACGTCGACAGCAGCGTGTTCGGCTGGCGCACCTGCCAGTGGAACATCGTCCAGATCGTCGCGTTGCCGCCGTCGGCGACCAGCACCGTGTCGTCGGCGAACACTTCGCGGCACACATGGGCGACGTGCGCAGGGTTCATCGGCACCGAGAAGTCCGCGAGCGCCTTGCTCCAGCCTTCGCGGTCCTCGCGCATCGCCTTCTCGTAGCGGGCCAGCCGCGCGCGGCGCTCGTCGAGCCCGATTTCGCCGCGCCTGCGCTCGAGTTCGTCGGCCAGCCGATCGAGAAAGGCGCGCGCATCGGCGACGATCGCGAGGTCGACCGGCCGGTTCATGCCGAGCGCCTCGCCGTCGACGTCGACCTGGATCGTCGTCTGCTCGGCAGGATTGCGCCAGTAGGGCGGCTTGCCCCACCAGTCGGTCTCGCCGACCCGCGAGCCGACGATCAGCATCGCGTCGGCGTCGTTGCGCACCGCGTGGTTGAGCTTGATGTGCACCATCGGGACCGCCAGCGGCGAGGTCTCGGGCACTGCGCCGCGAGCGGCCCAGCTCGTGGTGACCGGCGCCTGAAGCAGCTCGGCGACGCGCTGCAGCGCCGCGCAGGCGTCAGCGTGGATGACGCCGCTGCCCGCGTGGATCGCCGGCGCACGCGCGTCGATCAAGGCCCGGGCCGCGCGCGCCACCTGCTCGGCCGACGGCACGACCGGTTCGGCACGCCGGTATCGCAGCGGCTCCTGCAGCGTCGCGCCGGCATCCTTGAACTTGCCGTTCATGATGCTTTCCGGCACGTCGACGTGCACGACGCCGGGCCGGCCTTCCCAGCCGCGGCGCAAGGCCCTGCGGACGATCTCGCCGACGCGATCGAACGCCGGGACCGCGACGCTCGACTTCGCCATCCGCGCGATCACGCCGGTCTGGTCGAAGCTCTGGTAGGCACCCGGCCGGTCGGCCCCCGCGATGCCGATGCGTCGAGCGCTGGTGACGGCCAGCACCCGGTTGCCCTCGGCCTGCTCCACCACCAGGCCCGGCAGCAGGTTGGCCACGCCCGGTCCGTTGCTGGCCATGCAGACGCCGAGCTTGCCGGTCAGCCGCGCGTAGGTGCCGGCCATGTGCGCGGCACAGGTCTCGTGGCGCGGCGTGACGATCTCGATGCCGAGCCGGTGCAGCGCCGAGTAGAAGCCGAAGTAGGTGCCGTCGATGATGCCGAAGACCTTCTCGACCCCTTCCTTCTGAAGCATGCGCGCGATCAGTTCGCCGCCGCTGATTTCCGACATCTCGTCCCCCG
>DAORSF010000141.1:0-6012 GCA_035443405.1 Burkholderiaceae bacterium
GAGCGCCGTGCTCTACCGCGACGAGGTCTGCCTCGGCGGGGGCGTCATTTCGGCGGCGTGCTGACATGCGCATCGCGGCGTGGATCGTCGGCTGCGCCGGCGTGCTCGGCGTTCTCGCAACGGCCTCGCCGGCCGCGGGCCAGGGCGCGGCGGCCACCGGCGCGCCGACTGCCGTGGCGAGGCAGGTGGCGGTGCGCCCGGCCGCAAGACTCTTCGTGTACCCGGAACGAGAGGCCGCCGCGTCCGTGGTGGCGCGCAACGAGAGCCGCATCGCTTCGCAGCTGTCCGCAACGATCGCCAGCGTCGATGCGCGGGTGGGCGAGCGCGTGCGTCGCGGCGCGGTGCTCGCGCGGCTCGACGACACCGACTTCCGCCTGGCGCTCGATCGCGCGCAGGCGCAGCGCGAGGCGCAGGCAGCGCGGCTGAAGCTGGCCGAGGCGCAGCTGGCGCGGGCGCGCGAGCTGCAGGCGCGCGGTTTCTTCTCGCCCGAAGCGCTGAACCAGCGCGACGCCGAGGTGGCGAGCCTGCGCGCGGAGCTGAAGGCGCTGGACGCGCAGCTCGCCGGCGCACGCCGCGACATCGCGCGCACGCTGGTCCGTGCGCCCTTCGATGCGGTGGTGCGCGAGCGCAGCGCGCAGCTCGGCGAGCTCGCCGCGCCCGGCGCGGTGCTGTTCGTGCTGACCGACAGCGGGGCGCCGGAAGTCTCCGCCGCGGTGCCCGCCGACGACGCGCCGCGGCTGCCCACGGCCCGGTCCATCGAATTCGAGTCCGGCGGCACGCGCCGTTCGCTGAGGCTCGTTCGGCTCTCGCCGGTGATCGACCCGGCATCGCGCACGCAGGAAGCCCGGCTCGCGTTTGCCGGGGAGCCGCTGCCGCCGGGGGCCGCGGGTCGGCTGCTGTGGCGCGATTCCCGGCCCCACGTACCGGCTGCGTCGATCGTGCGGCGCGACGGTGCGCTGGGTGTGTTCGTGGTCGACGAGCGGCGGGCCCGCTTCGTGCCGGTGCCCGATGCGCAGGAGGGGCGCGCCGCGCCGGCCTCGCTCGGCGAGGACGCGATGGTCGTCGTCGACGGCCAGGCCGGACTGCGCGACGGCGACCCGGTGGTGCTGCTCGAAGCGCCCGGCAGGCAATGAGCGTCGCCGAGCGGCTGCTGCGCAACCATCCGCTCGCGAACATCTGCTTCGCGGTCGTGCTGCTGCTCGGCGTTGCGGCCTACGCGACGATGCCGCGCGAGCAGGATCCCGAGATCAACTTCAACTGGGTGAGCATCGTCACGGTACTGCCCGGTGCTTCGGCCGAGGACATCGAACGGCTGGTGACCGATCCGCTCGAAGACGCGATCAAGGGCGTCGCCGACATCCGCTTCGTCGCCTCGAACTCGCGCGAGGGCGCTTCCAGCATCCTGGTGAGGTTCCGCGAGATCGGCGAGCGGACGTTCGACAAGCGCATCAACGACCTGCGCCGCGAGATCCAGAACAAGGCGGCGAGCGAGCTGCCGCGCGACGCGAAGGATCCGCAGATCCTCGAGATCACCACGTCGAACGGGTTTCCGACCGCGATCCTGGTCCTGAAGGGCCAGGCCGACGACGAGACGCTGCGCGCCAATGCGCGGGCGATCAGGATCGACCTGGAGCGGATGGCCGGCGTCGACACCGTGTTCGCGTCCGGGCTGCGCGATCCGGAGCTGCAGGTGCGCTTCGACGCGCGGCGGCTGGCCGCGCGCGGACTGAACGCCACCGATCTGTCCGATGCGGTCGGCGCGTGGTTTCGCGACACGTCGGCCGGTTCGCTGCGTGCCGGCGACAGCGAGTGGCTGGTGCGCCTGGAAGGGCAGTCGCCGGATCCCGAGCGCCTGGCGAAGATCCCGGTCCGCGGGGAGGGGGGTGCGCAGGCCCTGCTCGAGGATGTCGCCACGGCGCAACGGGCGCGCGCGCGGCCGACGCAGCTCGCGTCGAGCGGCGGGCGGCCGTCGATCACGTTCGCGGTCAACAAGAAGAGCCTCACCAACACGCTGGCGCTGGTCGAGCGGCTCGACGCCTACATCGCCGCGAAGCAGCCGTTGCTGGCCGCCAGCGGGCTGGAACTCGCGCTCGCCGACGACCAGACCGTGCCGACGCGCAACGCGATTTCGGTCATGGAGAACAACGCGTGGCAGGGCTGGCTGCTGGTGATGGCGGTCTGCTGGCTGTTCCTCGGATGGAAGGTCGCGCTGCTGGTTGCGCTCGGGATCCCGTTCTCGCTGGCGGGCACCTTCGCGGTGCTCGATGCGTTCGACTTCACGCTGAACATCTCGGTGCTGCTGGGCAGCGTGATCGCGCTCGGCATGCTGGTCGACGACGCGGTGGTCGTGGTCGAGTCGATCTACTACCGGATCGAGCGCGGCGAGCCGGCCGCGCAGGCGAGCTTGAACGCGCTGCGCGAGGTCTGGTCCCCGGTGGTCTCGTCGGTGGCCACGACGCTGGCCGCGTTCCTGCCGCTGATGCTGCTGCCCGGAATCGTCGGCAAGTTCATGTTCGTCATTCCTTTCGTCGTCACGCTCGCGCTGCTGATCTCGCTGGCCGAGGCGTTCTGGATGCTGCCGACCCACGTGACCGCGCTGGACCTGCGGCTGTCCGGCACCTCGCGCCCGCAGCGCCTGCGCAACGCGTTCAATCGCCGCATCCGCCTCGCCTACGGGCGAGCACTGGCGAAGCTGCTTCGCCACCCCTACCTGTCGCTGGTGGCGATCGTGGTCCTGGTCGCGGCGGCAGCCGCCGCGATCGCCACCGAGCGGGTGCGGGTGCAGTTCTTCGCCTTCGATCCGCTGCGCATCTTCTACGTCAACGTCGACATGCCGCCGAGCGCTTCGATCGAGGACACGCTGGCCGAGGTCGAACGGGTCGAGGTCGAGGTGCGCCGGCATCTTCGAGACGACGAACCGCGAAGCGTCACGTCGACCGCCGGGATCAAGTTCACCGAGACCGAGCCGCTGTACGGAGACACCTACGGGCAGGTGATCGTCTCGCTGCTGCCGCGTCCGGACGACGGCCGCGAGGTGGCCGGGATCGTTGCGGCGATGCGCGAGGCGATCGAGACGATGCCCGGGCCGGGGCGCAAGTCCTTCCTGCAGCTCTCCGGCGGCCCGCCGCTGACCAGGCCGGTCAGCATCAAGGTGCGCGGCGACGACTACACCGAGCTGCGCGCGGCGGTCGACCGGATGCTGGCCATCGTGCGCGGCATCGATGGCACCCGCGACGTGGTCGACGACGACATCCCGGGAAGGCCCGAGTTGAACCTGGTCCTGGACCGCGAGGCCGTGCGCGGCGCCGGGCTGGATGCCGGGACCCTGTCGCGGCTGGTGCGGCTGTCGGCCGACGGCGAGGTGGTGTCGATCCTGCGCAGCGGTGGCGACCGGATCGAGGTGCGCGTGCAGGCGCAGGAATCCGCGCGGCCCGACATCGGTGCGCTGCTCGCGCAGCCGGTCGCGCTACCCCGCTCGCTGGCAGACCCGGACGGCGGCACGATCGCGCTCGGCTCGCTGGTGAGCGCGCAGGCCCGCCACAGCAAGGGCGTGATCAAGCACTACAACCTGCGCCGCACGATCACGGTCGAGGCGGACCTGGACAAGGCCGTGATCGACACGGCGAAGGCCAACGCGCTGATCCGCGAGCGCTGGGAGGCCGAGCGCGAGCGCTTCCCGGGCGTCGACCTCGACTATTCGGGCGAGCTCGAGGACGTGCAGGAATCGCTCGACGCGATGGGCGTGCTCTTCGCGTTCGGCGTCGGGCTGATCTACCTGATCCTCGCTGCGCAGTTCCGCAGCTACCTTCAGCCACTGATGATCCTGGTGACCGTGCCGCTGGCGTTCACCGGCGTGACGATCGGACTGTTCATCACCGGCAATCCGCTGTCGCTGTTCACGATGTACGGCGTGATCGCGCTGACCGGCATCGCGGTGAACTCGGCGATCGTGCTGATCGCCGCGACCAACGAGCGGCGCGAGGCGGGCAGGTCGATCGCTCACGCGGTGGTGCAGGCCGGGCGGCGCCGCGTGATCCCGGTGCTCATCACCAGCCTGACCACGATCGCCGGCCTGTTCGCGCTGGCGGCCGGCTTCGGCGGCAAGTCGCTGCTCTGGGGGCCGGTCGCGTCGTCGATCGTGTGGGGCCTCGGCGTCGCGACGATCCTGACCCTGTTCGTGGTGCCGATCCTCTACGGGATCTTCATGCGCCCGGTTCGGCGCGCGATGTGAGCGTGCCCGTCGCACGCGCGCCTGCTACGCTTCGCATTCCTGGATTGCGAGGAGCGCCGGATGGAGCCGCGAAGGGCATGCAGTCGATGGCTGGCGCCGGCGGCACATGCTGCCGCCGCCGGCCTCGCGCTGTCGCTGTCGGGGTGCAACGTCTCGATCGGGATCGGCTCGTTCGACGACGCGGATGCCATGATCGATCCCGGCAACGCTTCCAGCGCGGTTGCAGCCAGCTTCGACACGCTGGCGGCGCTGGCCGGGCCGGTGCTGGGTATTTCCGACGAGCCGATTCGGGTGCCGGCCGGCGAGCGACCGCGCCGCGCGCTGGCCACCGGAACTTTCGACTGGCTCGAATGGGCCGCGCCGTTGCGGGGCGCCGCCCTGCCGGTCTCGGGCGGGCGATTCTCGTCGGCACGGACGCTGGCGTGCAATTCCGGCAGCGTGCGAGTCACGGCAGTCTTCCTGAATTCCGCGGTGTTCGGCGCCGGCGACACGATCGAGCTCGATGCAGCCGGCTGCCGGTTCGGCAGCGTGCGGTTCGACGGGCGCGTGACGATGAGCGTCGTCTCCGCGTCCGGATACCCCGGAACGAGCGCCGCATGGAATGCACGCGTCTCGGTCGGGTTTTCGGGCTGGCGCACCGAAACCGTCACGCTGCCGCTGCAGGCCCGCACGGTCGGCGGCACGGCGGTGCTCGATGCCCGGCGCGTCGACGCGCTCGAGGCCGGCATCGATTTCGACAGCCCGGCGCTGTCGATCGACCCGGTGGTGTCCGGCACGGCGCGCCCCCGTCGCACGGTCGAACTCCTGTCGCTGCGGCTGGACGTCGGCTTCTCCGGCGACCGCGTCAGCGGCGACTTCGACCTGCGCGACGGGCGCTTTGCCGGCACCGACCTGGCGCTGCTGGGCGCGCGCACCGAGGGTGAGATGGCGCTGCCCGCATCGCCGCCGGCCTTTCCGCTCGGCGTGCTGCTGGTGCGCGCGCCGGACGAATCGGGCGTCCGTGCCGACGCCTTCGACGCCACGCAGATCAGGCTCGAACTGGATCGGTTCCTGGACGGATCGATCGACGCGACGCAGCTCACCGACTGGAGCCGGCTTCGCGCGCTGCTCTGAAATCAGCTCGGCGTCGTGTCGACGAAGCTGCGTCGCGCGAACAGCTTGTCCGCGTGGCGTGCCAGGTTCGAGAACTGCGCGCGCCAGCCGAGTTGCGGGAAGCGGAAGTCGAGATACCCGAGCGCGCAGCCGACGGCGATGTCGGCCAGCGAGTACTTGCCGTCGGCGCACCACGGCCTGTCGCCGAGGCCGGTCGACATCGCCTGCAGTGCCGACTCGATCTTGCCCATCTGCCGTGCGATCCAGGCCGGACTGCGCTGGGCGTCGGTGCGCTGCGTCTGTTCGAGCCGCACCAGCAGCGCCGCGTCGAGCAGGCCGTCGCCGAGCGCTTCCCAGGTCTTGACCTCGACGCGCGAGCGCCCGTTGGGCGGCACCAGCCGGTGCACGGGGGTCAGGTTGTCGAGGTACTCGACGATCACGCGCGAGTCGAACACCGCGCCGCCGTCGTCCATGATCAGGCAGGGCACCTTGCCGAGCGGATTGGATTGGGAGATCCTGGAGCTCGGGGACAGGACGTCGTCCAGTTCGTACTGGTAGTCGATCTTCTTTTCCGCCATCACGATGCGCACCTTGCGCACGTAGGGGCTGGAATTCGAACCGATCAGCTTCATCTGGCCCCGCCGGGTTGTTTCGATCCAGTATAGCAAAGCGCCTGCGGCGTTCCGGCG
>DAORSF010000142.1:0-6000 GCA_035443405.1 Burkholderiaceae bacterium
CGAGCGCCACCTGCGCGTCGCGCCGTTCGGCGAAGCCCTGGACGTCGAAGCCCTGGCGAACCAGCGCGTCGCGCAGGTTCTCGCGGATGGCGGGTTCATCCTCGACGATGGCGATGCGGCGACTCATGCGCGCAATGTATCCCAAAGACCGCGACGCGCTGACCGCCGTTGGCGCGATGTCGGCGGAATGCCCGAATTGCGCCGGCATCGGCCCGATTCCCGCCTCACGGCAGCCGTCGCGCAGGCGCGCAATGCCTGCGGCAGCGACACGCTGCCGCAATCGCCGGAGCTCGCCGACATGCCGCCAGACGCCGCCACCGATCCCCTGCCCGTCGCCGACGCCGCGCCCCGCTTCGACTGGCGCGAGTGGCTGGCCTTTGCCGGCGCGGTGCTGGGCACCGGACTGTTCGTGTCGGTCGTGCTCGGGATCCTGGTGCTGATCATCAGCACGCAGGCGAACGCGCAGCCCGTCGACGCCTCGAGCGATGCGGCAGCCGATGCGGCAATCGAGCGGCTGCCGGCCGTCGCGTCGGCCGGCGCCGCCGACCGCGCGACGCTGCTGTTTCGCACGACGCACGGGTTGCGGGCCGCCCCGCTGCAGAACACCGACGTGCAGGTCGAAGTCACCGGCCCGGTGGTGCGCACGACGATCACCCAGACCTACGCCAATCCGGGCCGCAGCTGGCTCGAGGGCGTCTACGTCTTCCCGCTGCCGGACGACAGCGCCGTCGACCGGCTGCAGATGCGCGTCGGCGAGCGCCTGGTCGAGGGCCGCATCCGCGAACGCGCCGCAGCGCGTGCCGAGTACCGGGACGCGGCGGCGAAAGGCAAGGGCGCGTCGCTCGTCGAGCAGCAGCGCCCGAACCTGTTCACCGCGCGAGTCGCCAACATCGCGCCCGGCGCCAGCATCGCGATCCGCATCGAGTACCAGCAGGCGCTCGCGATGAAGGACGGCCTGTGGCGGCTACGACTGCCGACGGTCGTCGGGCCGCGCTATGACCCGGGCCACGAGGTGCTCGGGCCCGGGGCGACGCCGGTCCTGGTCGCCGCCGCCCCGGGCGGCTTCCCGACCGACGCACCGCCAGGCATCGAGCGTGCGCATCGCGCGGCCAACGCGCTCGCGGTCGCGGTGCGCCTGGATGCCGGCATACCGGTGACGGCGCCGGCCTCCTCGACGCACGCGATCCGGGTCGCGCGCGCCGCGCCGCACCGCTACGACGTCGCGCTGGACGCGGCGACCGTCGCCGACCGCGATTTCGAGCTGGAATGGGCGCCGCAGCCGGGACGATCGCCGGCCGGCGCGTTCAGGCTGGAGCCTCACGGCGACCTGCACTACGGCCAGCTCGTGCTGGCGCCGCCGGCGGGAGACGGCGCCGCGCAACCGCGCGTCGCGCGCGAGACGACCTTCGTGATCGACACCTCGGGGTCGATGGCGGGCGCATCGTTCAGGCAGGCCGTGAGCGCGCTGAAGTTCGGCATCGCGCGGATGCAGCCGGGGGACCGATTCAACGTCGTCCGCTTCAGCAGCGGCCACGACAGCCTCTACCCCGCGCCGCGCCCGTTCGACGACGCCAGCCGGCGCGAGGCGCTCGCGTGGATCGACGCGCTGCGCGCCGAGGGCGGCACCGAGATGCGCGGCGCGATCGAGCAGGCGCTCGGCGCGCCGGCCAAACCGGGCATGGTGGCACAGGTCGTGTTCATGACGGACGGCGCGGTCGGCTACGAGGCCGACCTGCTGGCGCTGATCGAGCGGCGCCTCGGGTCGCGGCGGCTGTTCACGGTCGGCATCGGCTCGGCGCCGAACGGCTGGTTCATGCGCAAGGCCGCGGCGGCCGGCCGGGGCAGCTACACGTACATCAACCGCGTCGAGGACGTCGAGCGGCGGATGACCGAGCTCTACGCGAAGCTGGCGCAGCCGATGCTCGGCGGCCTGCAGCTGCGCTTCGAAGGCGCGCAGCCGCTCGAGCCGGTGGCGCTGCCCGGCGAACTGTACGCCGGGGAGCCGATCGTCGTGCTCGCGCGCTTCGCCGCGGCACCGTCCGCGGTCGTCGTGTCGGGCGCGGCGGGCGGCATCCGCTGGGAGAGCCGGCTAGCGGCCTCGCCGACCGAAGGCAGCGGCCTTCACGGCGCATGGGCGCGCCAGCGGATCGAGGAACTCGGCGACGAGATCGCGCGCGCGGGCGGCGATCGCAGCGAACTCGAGGCGCTGCGGGCGCGCGTGCGCGACCTCGGCCTGGCGCACCACCTGGTCACCGCCTACACGAGCCTGGTCGCAGTCGACGTGACGCCGGCTCGCGCGGCCGACGCACCGCTCGTGTCGGCGCCCGTCCCGACTCATCTCCCGGCGGGCTGGCAGCACGACGCGGTGTTCGGCGCGGGCGAACTCGCGCAGGGCGCAACGCCGGCGGCGCTGCACGTCGCCACCGGCCTGCTGCTGCTCGCGCTCGCGCTGCTGCCGGCGCTGCGCCGGGGGGCGGCGTCGTGATCGTGTCGCTGCGCTCGTGGTTGCTCGATCGCCGCATCGACCTGCGGTACGCGTGGCTCGCGGTGCGCCGCCGGCTGAGCGCGCGGCGGCTCATCGTCGCGGCACTGGTCGCGGCAGGACTCTGGCAGCTGGGTGCCGGGCTGTCCGTGCACGCGAAAGCCTGGCTCGCGCAGGCGCTCATCGAACAGGCGTGGCGGCACAATCGCTCGGAGGGGCGCGCACTCGCGCGCCCATGGGCCTGGGCGGACACGACCGCGGTCGCGCGCATCACGTTCGTCGGGCAGGCGCGCTCGATGATCGTGCTGGCCGGCGACTCCGGCCGCGTGCTGGCCTTCGGCCCCGGCCACCGGACCGGGACCACGCTGCCCGGCGAAGCCGGCAACAGCGTGATCAGCGGCCATCGCGACACCCACTTCCGCGTCCTCGAGCGGGTCGTCGGCGGCGAACGCATCGAAGTCGAGCGACTCGACGGTCGTCGCCGCGTCTATCGGGTGAGCGGCGCGCGGATCGTCGAGCGCGGTGACCTCGGCGTGGTCGCCGACCGCGGGCTGGACGAACTCACGCTGGTGACCTGCTGGCCGTTCGACGCGGTCGCGCCAGGCGGGCCGCTGCGCTACGTCGTGTCGGCCGTCGCCGACGGCGATGCCTGAGACCAGGGCCCGTTCAAGCGTTCCTGCCGCAGCAGGCCTTGTACTTGCGGCCGCTTCCGCACGGGCAGGGCTCGTTGCGGCCGACCTTCGGCTGCTCGCGACGCACCGTCTCGACGCGCATCGCCTGCGGCGTCGTGCCGGCCTGGCGATACGGGCGGAAGAACTCGTGGATGTCGGCCACGTCGGCGATCATCCGCTCGATCAACGCGTCGCGTTCGCGACGGGTCGGCGGACGCGTGTCCGCGTCGTCGTCGAGCGTGGCGGCCAGCGCCTCGACCGCGTCCAGCGCGTCGCCGAACTCCCTCTCGCCGAGCAACGCGTCCCAGCTGTCGGGCGCCATCTCGACGGCGCGCAGGAAGCCGACGGCCCAGGCGCTGCCGTCCGGCGCTCCCCGCTCGTCGTAGGCCAGCACCGGCGCAAAGCCGCGCGCGTCGAGCGCTTCCGAGACGCTGCGCGCATGACGGCGAACCAGCGACGACAGTTCGTCTCCGACTGCCGCGCCGATCGCCGCACCCTGCGGTAGCGCGTCGAGCCCGAAGACCACCGGCAGGTACTCGTCCGCGGCGACCGGCTCCGGCGCACAGGCCAACGCCGCGAGGAAGCCGTCGAGTTCCTCGACGATCATCGCGTCGTCGCTGCCCAGTCCGCCAAGCAACTCGTCGAGACGGTCGAACTCCGCGTCGGCCAGCGGAGCGGAGTCGCTCGAAGCGTCGTCGATCATGGCGGGCATGGTACGCGCTCGCCGCCGGTCAGGCGCGCGCGCGCCGCGAGACCGGCTCGACGGTGAGCTGCCCGTCGTCGGAGCCGATCAGTACCTGGCCGTCCTGGATCGAGCAGTGCAGCCGCATCGCCCGGCGCGCCAGCGCAGCCAGCCCGGACGCGGCGTCGGCCGGCACCTCGACCACCTCGAGCCCGCCGCAGCGATCGAGCGCCGATCCGACCTGCCGCCACCACGCGTCGGCCTTCGCGCCGCCATAGGTCACGACCAGCACCTCGCGCGCACGCGAGCACGCGCGGCGCACGCGGCGTTCGTCGGGCCAGCCGACGTCGATCCACGTGTCGATCGCGCCGGTCAGGTCGTTTCGAACCAGGTCCGGTTCGTCCTCGGTCGACAGTCCGCGGCCGAACGCCAGCGCGGAGTCGGCCCGC
The DNA here is from genome assembly GCA_035443405.1 of Burkholderiaceae bacterium. GTDB lineage: Bacteria > Pseudomonadota > Gammaproteobacteria > Burkholderiales > Burkholderiaceae_E > Zeimonas. Next base: position 4,285 of record DAORSF010000142.1, read on the forward strand.
AGCGCGAACGCGAGGATACGGATCATCATCCGTTCCTCGGTCTCCGACGGATGCCGCGCGATCGTCAGCGAATGGTCGGCGTAGTAGCCGCGGTCCATGTCGGCGACCGACAGCTCGGCCTTGTAGATCGTCGCCCTGAGTGCCATGCGGCACTGTACCGGAACCCGTGCCGGCGATCCGCGCGCGCCGCACGGTTCGGACAGCGACGTGGTCGGGACGGCGCGGCGCCGCACGGGCGCCGCGCCACCGTCACGCGAGTCCCGCGTTCATCCGCGCCCGGTGCCGGGACCGCCCTGCATCCCCGGCCCGCCGCGACGGCCTTCGCCCGGCCCGCCGGGACGGCCACCGCGCTGCTCCCAGCGCGCGCGGCGCTCGGCGACCCTGGCCTGCTGCTCCGGCGTGAGCACGCGGAAGATCTCGTTCATGCCGCGCGCGCGCAGCTGCGCCATCGTGCTCATCGCCTGCGCGCTGCGCTCGGTCAGCGCCTTCGCCTTCGCGTCGTCGTAGTCCGTGGACAGCGCGAGCTTCGCCAGCTCTTCGCGCGTCGCGCGCAGGATCTTGCCCTGCTCGCGCATCGCCGGAGCGTTCGCGTGCATGACCGCGAAGACCTTGTCGCGCTGCGCCTCGGTCAGGTCGAGCCCGCGCAGGAAGGCGCCGCCGGGCATGCCGTGCTCGCCGCGGGCGCCGTGCCCGTGGCCGGCGTGCGCCTTGTGAAACTCGCCGCGCATCTGCATGCGCGGGCCGTCGCCGGCGGAGGCGCCCTGCGCCGAAACGAGGAACGGAACGGCAAGCGCCAGGCCACCGGCCATGGCAATTCCTGCGATACGTGCTGCTTTCATCGTGAACTCCGTTTGTGGGTCATCGGATCGATCATCGGTCGGCCGACGCTTCGGCTTCGACACGGCTGCAGGATGCGCGCGCGGCTCGTTAACCGGCGTTGGCCATGTGTAAACATTGGTAAAGAAGCGTTTCGACCGGCACCGCGGCGGCGTCGCAGCGGCGGCCGCCCGATATGATCGACGCCATGCCACGGACCGCACCGACCGCCGATGCCCAGCGTGCTGATCGTCGATGACGACGTCGAGCTCTCGGAGCTGCTGCGCGAGTACCTGCAGCAGGAGGGCTTCGACACCGATGCCGTGCACGACGGCGAGTCGGGCGTCGCGCGCGCGCTCGAAGGCGCCTACGACATCGTCGTGCTCGACGTGATGATGCCCCGTCTCGACGGCGTCGAGGCGCTGCGGCGGATCCGGCTCGCCAGCCGCGTGCCGGTGCTGATGCTGACCGCCAAGGGCGACGACGTCGATCGCATCGTCGGGCTCGAGCTGGGCGCCGACGACTACGTCCCGAAACCGTGCACGCCGCGCGAGCTCGCCGCGCGACTGCGTGCCATCCTGCGCCGGGTACGGCCCGGCGACGCCGGCGCCGCCGACGAGCCGCTGGCGGCCGGTCCGCTGTCGCTGTGGCCCGGCAGGCGCCGCGCGCAGTGGCGCGGCGCGGCACTGGCACTGACCAGCACCGAGTTCAGCCTGCTCGAAGTGCTCGCGCGGCACGCCGGGCGCGTGGTCGGCAAGTCCGAACTGTCCGAGCAGGCGCTCGGCCGGCCGCTGGCGCGCTTCGATCGCAGCATCGACGTGCACGTCAGCAGCCTGCGCCAGAAACTCGGCCAGCGCGACGACGGCCGCTCGTGGATCGAGACCGTGCGCGGGCGCGGCT
>DAORSF010000143.1:0-5989 GCA_035443405.1 Burkholderiaceae bacterium
GAGGTGCTGAAGATCGGCGACGAACTGCGCAAGCAGCGCTGGTCGGCGATGGGCGGGATGCACGACGAGATGGCGAAGCTGCGCGACGCGGCCTGGGCCGGCGGCAAGCGTGATCGCGCCGCGATCCTCGCCGCGCACAAGCGCATGTCGGAGCTGCGCCAGCAGCAGCTCGAGCTCTCGCTCGACGCGGCCGAGAAGATCGACAAGGTCCTGAAGCCGGAACAGCGCGAACGGCTCGGCCGCACCGGACCCTGGTGGATGATGGGCGCAGGAGAGTAGCGTGATCGAGCGGAGAACGACGGTTCGGCGCCGCGCGCTCTTGCTCGGCGCAGTCGCGTTCGGCGTGCCCGGCTGGCTCGCCGCGCAGCTCGCGGCTCCGGCGCCGCTGGTCGAGGTGTGGAAGAGCCCGACCTGCGGCTGCTGCAAGGACTGGATCGCGCACATGCAGGCCAGCGGCTTCCGTGTCGAGGTCCACGAGACCGGCAATGCGGAAGCGCGGACGCGACTGGGCATCGCCGAGCGCTACGGCTCCTGTCACACGGCGAGGGTCGACGGCTATGCCATCGAGGGGCACGTGCCGGCCGGCGACGTGCGCCGCCTGTTGAAGGAGCGGCCCAGGGCAGTCGGCCTGGCCGTGCCGGGCATGCCGATCGGTTCGCCGGGCATGGACGGGCCGGAGTACCGCGGGCGCAAGGATCCCTTCGACGTCCTGCTGCTGCAGGCGAACGGGGCGGCGTCGGTCTACCAGCGGCATCGCTGAGCGGGCGCGTGCCGGCACGCTACAATGCCGGCTTCGCGCCCGTAGCTCAGCGGATAGAGTACTGGCCTCCGAAGCCAGGGGTCGCTGGTTCGATCCCAGCCGGGCGCGCCATCGCTTGCCGGCGCCGTCAATCGCTGGCCAGCGCGGCGCCGAGATAGAACAGCAACGCGGAGGCCACGCTTCCGCCGTAGTTGAGGGCCAGCGGCGTCCAGTCGCCCGAGGCGAACAGCGCGTAAAGCGGCGTGGCGACGACCGTGATCGGTGCGACCGCGACTCCCACCGCGACGCCCCACAGTCCGGCTGCCTCGGAGATGAGCCCCAGGCTCAGCAGGAATCCCCAGAGCCCGCCGCCCACCAGCACGCCGAGCGCCAACACCCTGGTCAACGCGCAAAGGCGCCTTCGGTGATCGGGCGGTTGTCGATGCCGAAATCCGGTGGCGCGCGCATGCTCGCCCTGCGCTTCCGCGGGCGACTTCCAGGGCATTGTCACGTCGGTCTCCCCAGCCGGGTTCTTGTCGGGCGCTGCGATCGGAGCACAGCGTTGCGCGAGTGTAGAACTCGTAGCGGCGGGGGTCGTCGACATTGCTGTCAATTTCGACAGAATGTCCGGGAGCGCAGGCCACGGCCTTAACATGGGGCCTCCTCGTTCGCCGAGCGTCTCGCGCCGCTTCCGTGCCATGACCGATCCCGTCCGCCGTCTCGACTTCGGCCGAGTCTCCGTCTACTTCGGCGAGAAGTCGGGCAAGTATCCCGATGGCAACCAGGTGGTGGTCCGAGGCAAGGACACGCGCGCGGCGTTCGACACGCCGCTGGTCGCGAACCGCATCGGTGCCGATCTCGACGACGCGGAGCTGGTCGTGCTCGGGCACGCGCACGAGGACCACATGGCGGGGCTGCACCGCCTGCCGCGCGCCGCGGTGCACGTGCACGAAAGCGACGTCGACGCGGTGCGCAGCTGGCCCGGGCTGCTGCGCCACTATGGGCTGTCGGCGTCGGCGGCCGAACCGATGCTCGCCAAGATCCGGCGCGAGTTCTTCTACGCGGCGAGACCCGACGCGATCGACTACCGCGACGGCGCAGTCTGGGAGCTCGGCGGTTCGCGGGTGCGCGCCATCCACATGCCGGGACACACGTCGGGCCATTGCGTGCTGCTGGTCGAGCCCGAAGGCGTGGCGTTCATCGGCGACATCGACCTGAGCGGCTTCGGTCCCTACTACGGCGACGCGACGTCGAGCCTGGCCGAGTTTCGTCGCACGTTGGCGCGCCTCCCGGGATTGCCGGCGACCGTGTGGGTCACGTCGCACCATCGCGGCGTCTACACCGAGCGCGAGGCCTTCCTCGCCGCGCTGGCGGCGTTCGCCGCGAAGATCGACGAACGGAGCGAGCGGCTGATGACGATGCTGGCGGATGCGCCGAAGACGCTCGACGAACTGGTTGCGATCCGCCTGATCTATCCGCCCGACTACCACGAGGTCTGGATCGAGGACGCCGAGCGTCGCACGATCGCCCAGCACCTCGACGAACTGGTTGCCGCGGGGCGGGTCGTGGTCGAAGACGCGGGGCGCTACGCGCGAGGACGAGCCGGATGACGAACGACGGCCTGGCCTGCAGCGCCTCGAGTTGCCCTGCGCGGCCTGCGCGAAGATCGATCGCACTGCGCGGCGCGTTGTGTGCGTGGCTCGCCGCTTGCGCGGGCCCGGCGCTGGCCTGGGGCAATCACGCGCTGAGCACGTGGCCGGCGCTCGACGGCATGCCCGAGCTGGAGCGACTCGCGCCGGTCAGGGTCGAGTCGCTCGAGGCCTTCGTGTCGGCCCAAGCCGCGGCTCTCGAAAAGCTTCTCGACGAGCAGGAGGAGTGGGCGCGCCAGAACGTTCAGGCTTACCCGCAGCGCCCCGATGCGTTGCGCTTCACGGCGGGCGGCGCGAAGGACGCGGTGGAGTTGCGACAACGGTTCGTCGCCGCGCTGCGCATCGCGCCCGAATCGCGACTGACGCTGTACCTGCAGCGCCTGCCAGGAGAATCCGGCGGCGGGCGGGACGGCGAGCGGCCCAGGCTCGCGTCGCGCGACGTGACGACGCTCGCGCGCGACCACGTGGTCGACAAGGCAACGTACGTCGCGCTGCGCGAAGGCGAGTCGGTGGCGCCGATCGCGGTGCTGGCGACCGCCTCCGACGAACCGGACTACGGCCTGGACATCGGCCTGTGGGCGGACAACGGCACGGCGCACGGCGCCACCTACGGTTTCGGCAAGCAGCCATTCGGCAACCCGGCGCTCGAGTTCGGCACGCAGGCGCCGTTCCACATGGGCTTCTACCACGAGTCGCCGATCATCTACGCGGCGGCCGGCTTCCTGAAGCGCACCTTCCCCGAGTACCGGATCCACCTCTGGAAGACGCTTGCCGGGCACGCGCTGCGCAGCGGACACGAGTACTGGGGATGGCGCTTCGCGGGCTGGGCGCTTCACTACCTGCAGGACCTCACGCAGCCGTATCACGCGCGGGTGCTTCCCGACGTGGGCACGGTGCGGATGCTGTGGATCAACGCGCTGCACATGGCGGGTTGGCCCGGCGCCCGGAATCGCGCGGTGACGCTGGTGTCGAACCGGCACCTCGCGCTCGAGAACTTCCACCGGACTGCGCTGATCGCGGGTTACCGCGAGGCCGCGGGCGCGGGTCCGCTGACGGCGGCGCTTGCCGGCCACGGCCGCGCCGACGACGCACCGGCGTATCGCGACGACACTCCGCGCACGGTGGTGGCGAGACGCGCGGCGGACGCAGCCGATGCGCTGGATCGCACGATCGCCGCGGCGTTGCCGTCGCGATACGTCGACGACCCCGGCTTCGAGTTCGGCGCCTCCGAAGAAGGCGTCGACCTGAATGCCCTGCTGCGTCGCGAGGCCCCGGACAAGCGCGAAGCGCTGGTCCGCGCGCTGACGCCGCTGATGGCCGAGTACGGTGCGCAGACGCGCGCCTTCGTGCGCGCCTTGCTGCCGCCGCGCTGAAGGCGGCGATCCGTCTGCGTCCGACGCGGTCGCTGCTCAGCCGGCAGCGCGCGAATCGACCTGGTCGAGCGGAAGTTCGGTCGTGCGCTTGATCTCCTGCAGCACGACGCTCGACTCGACGCTGCGCACGCCCGGAAGTCGCATCAGCCGGTGCATCATGAACTGCGCGAACGCTTCCAGGTCGGCGGCAACGATGCGCAGCTGGTAGTCGTACGGGCCGGTGACCGAGTAGCACTCCAGCACCTCGGGCATCGCCGTCACCGCGCGGTCGAACGCGTCGTTGTGCACTTCGCCGTGGCGTTCGAGCGAGACCCGCGTGAACGCGGTGACGGTGAGCCCGACCTTCGCGGCGCGCAGCAGCGTCACGCAGCGGTCGATCAGCCCGCCGTCCTCGAGCCGCTGGATGCGCCGGCTGACCTGCGACGCCGACAAATGCACGTTCTCGCCGAGTGCCGGATTGGTCGCGCGGCCGTCGCGCTGCAGCGCGGCGAGCAGCTGGATGTCGATCCTGTCGAGTTCGAGCACGATTAACGCTCCACGAGGTGGAATGATGCACGAAACGTGCGCCATAGGCCAGATGGCAGCCGGAATTCGCATGAACCGTGTGTGCCGGTGCGCCTAGCATTGCATGGATCAGCCCCCTTCCGCGGCTCGCCGCCGCGACCGCCCATGAACGCGCCCGAACGGTTGTACGTCCCACCCGCGCCGTTGCGCGTCGACTACCGGCTCGAGGACAGCCTGGCGGCCACGTCGGGTCCGATCTTCCTGACCGGCACGCAGGCGCTGGTGCGCCTGCCGCTGATGCAGCGCGCGCTCGACGCGGCGCGCGGCCTCGACACCGCCGGCTTCATCAGCGGCTATCGCGGCTCGCCGCTCGGCGCCTACGACCAGCAGTTGTGGCGCGCGACCGGACGGCTCGACGCGGCGCAGGTGCGCTTCCTGCCGGCGATCAACGAGGAACTCGCGGCCACCGCGGTGCTCGGATCGCAGCAGGTCGAGAGCGATCCCCAGCGCACGGTCGCGGCGGCTTTCGGCCTCTGGTACGGCAAGGGGCCGGGCGTCGATCGCGCCGCCGACGCGCTCAAGCACGGCCATGCGCGCGGCGCCTCGCCGAACGGCGGCGTGCTGGTGGTGGCCGGCGACGACCACGGCTGCGTGTCGTCGTCGATGGCGCACCAGAGCGACTTCACGATGATGTCGTGGCGGATGCCGGTGCTCAGCCCGGCAAGCGTCGCCGAGTTGCTCGAATTCGGGCTCTACGGCCTGGCGCTGTCGCGTTTCTCGGGCGCGTGGGTCGGCATGAAGGCGATCTCCGAAGTGGTCGAGAGCGCGGCCACTGTCGACCTCGACGCGCTGCGCACGGACTTCACCGCTGCAGTCGCGGCGCCGCTGCCCGCTACGGCGCCGCCCGATGGCGCGGCGCGCGAGCTGCGGCGCGACACGGGGCTGCACTACCGCGCCGGGGACGTGCCGAGTCTCGCGATCGAGGCGCGCATGGCACAGAGGCTCGATGCGGTGCGCGAGTTCGCGCGCGCACGGTCGATCGATCGGACGATCTGCGCGCCGCGCGACGCGCGGCTCGGCATCGTCACCTGCGGCAAGGCGCACTACGACCTGCTCGAGGCGCTGCGGCGCATCGACGTCGGGCTCGACGACCTGGAGCGCGCGGGCATCCGCTTCTACAAGGTAGGCCTCGCGTATCCGATCGAGCCGACACGGATGCACGACTTCGTGCGCGGGCTCGACGAAGTGCTGGTGGTCGAAGAGAAGGGCCCCGTGGTCGAGCAGCAGATGCAGGCGCTGCTGTACAACGCGCCAGCCGACCACCGTCCGCGCATCGTCGGCAAGAAGGGCGCCGACGGCGCGCCCCTGCTGCCCGAGGTCGGCGAACTGCGTCCGTCGCGCGTGCTGCCGGTGCTGGCCGAATGGCTCGCGCGCCACCGCCCGGCGCTCGACCGGCGCGACCGGGTCGTCGAGTTCGTGCGCCCGCCGCTGCCGTCGAACGCTGCCGACCAGGTGCGCCGCGTGCCGTACTTCTGTTCGGGCTGCCCTCACAACACGTCGACGGTGGTTCCCGCCGGCTCGCGCGCGCAATCGGGCATCGGCTGCCACGCGATGGCGATGTGGATGGACCGCGACACGAGCGGCCTGATCCAGATGGGCGGCGAAGGCGTCGACTGGGTCTCGCACGCGCAGTTCACGCGCGCGCCGCACGTGTTCCAGAACCT
>DAORSF010000144.1:0-5973 GCA_035443405.1 Burkholderiaceae bacterium
AACCTGCGCCAGATGCTCGAGGCGTTCCTCGCGCACCGGCGCGAGGTGGTCACGCGGCGCACCGTGTTCGAGTTGCGCAAGGCGCGCGAACGCGGGCACGTCCTCGAAGGCCTGGCGGTCGCGATCGCCAACGTCGACGAAATGATCGAACTGATCAAGGCGTCGCCGACCCCGCCGATCGCCAAGGAGCGCCTGATGGCGCGCAGCTGGAGCGCCGGGATCGCGCGGGAGATGCTCGAGCGCGCCGGCGCCGACATCGCGGCGTTCAAGCCCGAAGGGCTCGACCCGTCGGTCGGGCTTTCGGGCGACGCGTACCGCCTGTCCGACGTGCAGGCGCAGGAGATCCTGCAGATGCGGCTGCAGCGGCTCACCGGCCTCGAGCAGGACAAGGTCGTGCAGGAGTATCGCGAGGTGATCGAGCAGATCATCGACCTGCTCGACATCCTGGCGCGCCCCGAGCGGATCACGCAGATCATCGGCGACGAACTGAAGTCGATCAAGGCCGAGTACGGCGACGTGCGGCGCTCGGTGATCGAGCTCAACGCGACCGAACTCGACACCGAGGACCTGATTGCTCCGCAGGACATGGTCGTGACGCTTTCGCATGCCGGCTACATCAAGAGCCAGCCGCTGTCGGAATACCGCGCGCAGCGGCGCGGCGGGCGTGGCAAGCAGGCGGCGTCGACGAAGGAAGAGGACTGGATCGATCAGCTGTTCATCGCGAACACGCACCAGTACATCCTGTGCTTCTCGAACCGCGGCCGCGTGTACTGGATCAAGGTCTGGGAGGTGCCGCAGGGCACCCGGAACTCGCGCGGCAAGCCCATCGTCAACCTGTTCCCGCTGGCCGAGGGCGAACAGATCACCGTCGTGCTGCCGGTGAAGTCGTTCGACGAGTCGCATTTCGTGTTCATGGCCACCAGCCTGGGCACGGTGAAGAAGACGCCGCTGTCGGAGTTCTCCAACCCGCGCAAGGCCGGGATCATTGCAGTCGATCTCGACGACGGTGACTTCCTGATCGGCGCGGCGGTCACCGACGGCGAGCACGACGTGATGCTGTTTTCCGACTCGGGAAAGGCGGTGCGCTTCGACGAGAACGACGTTCGGCCGATGGGCCGGGCGGCGCGCGGCGTGCGCGGCATGATGCTCGAAGACGGGCAGCAGGTGATCTCGATGCTGGTGGCCGGCGACGAGCAGCAGTCGGTGCTGACCGCGACCGAGAACGGCTTCGGCAAGCGGACGTCGATCGCGGAGTACACGCGTCACGGCCGCGGCACGAAGGGGATGATCGCGATCCAGACTTCCGAGCGCAACGGCAGGGTGGTCGCGGCGGTGCTGGTCGACGAGCGCGACGAGATCATGCTGATCACGACCGGCGGCGTGCTCGTGCGCACCCGCGTCGCCGAGATCCGCGAGATGGGCCGCGCCACCCAGGGCGTGACGTTGATCGCCGTCGACGAAGGCACGACGCTCACCGGCGTGCAGCGGGTCGTCGAGCGTGATGCTGCCGAGAACGGCCACGAAGCCGACGGGGATGGCGCGGCGGGCTCGATCGGCGGCGACGGCGAGGCGGACGGCGCTGCCGGGAGACCGCAGGTCGACGGCGCCTGACGGCGCGCGCGTCGCCCTGTCGACGGACGGCGCGTGGCGCCCCTCGCGGAGATCCTGCTACCGGTCTTCCTGCTGATCCTGATCGGCGTGGCGGCCGCGCGCACCGGCCTGCTCGGCGCGCCGGCGGTCAAGGCGCTGTCCGACGCGGCGTTCCTGGTGTTCCTGCCGGCGTTGCTGTTCGGCGCGATCGGGCGCGTGGAGTTCGACGAGCTGTCGCCGGGCGCGGCGCTCGCCTACTACGGCGCCGGTCTGCCGCTGTACGCTGCGGCCCTCGTCGTCCAGGTACGCCGTGGCGTGCAGGTCGCCAACGCCGTCGTGCAGGCGCTGAGCGCGGTGTTCGCGAACACGGTGATGCTGGGCATTCCGGTGGTCACGCTCGCGTACGGGGAAACCGGTCTTGCGCTGCTGCTGACGATCATTGCGGTGCACGCGCTGATCTTCCTCACGCTGAGCACGCTGGTGCTCGAGGTCGCGACCGTGCTGGGGCGGCGCACCGACGTCGCGCAGCCTGCGTGGCGCGCGGTCGCCGGCAGCCTGCTGCCGGTGATCCGCGCGTCGCTGATGCATCCGGTCGTGCTGCCGATCCTCGCCGGCCTGGCGTGGTCCGCGGCGGGCGCGAAGCTGCCGCGGCCGGTCGACACGACGCTGACGATGCTCGGCGGCGCGGCCGCGCCGCTTTGCCTCGTGCTGCTCGGCGCGTCGCTGGCGCAGTTCGACCTCAGGCGAGGCATCGCGACCGCCGCGGCGCTGGTGGTGCTCAAGAGCGCGGTTCACCCCTTGCTGGTCTGGCTGGCCGGCGCCTTCGTGTTCGACGTGGGGCCGTTGCCGCTTGCGATCGCCACCGTGACGGCGGCGCTGCCGATCGGCGCCAACGTCTACCTGTTCGCGCAGCGCTACGACGCCCAGGTCGGCGAGGTCAGCGCGGCCGTCACGCTGTCGACGCTCGCTGCCGCGTTGAGCCTGCCGTGGCTGCTGCTGTGGCTGCCGGGCCGTTGAGACCCGTCGAGACCGTGCCTGACCGGCGGGCACGCGTTTGATACGATCCGCGAAGTCCACCCCCTCGACCAAGGACCGCGAGCGCCGCCATGGCTGAGCAATCGACCCCGCAGCCCGACGGCGCCGGCGACGAGCTCGACGCGTTGCGCCGCGCGATCGACGCGGTCGACCGGGAACTCGTCGAACGCCTGAACCGGCGAGCGCGCCTGGCCCGGCAGGTCGGCGAACTGAAGCATCGCACCGACGCGCCGGTCTACCGGCCCGAACGCGAGGCGCAGATCATGGCTCGGCTGCGCGAGATCAACCTCGGCCCGCTGTCGGGCGACGCGATCGAGGCGATCTGGCGCGAGGTCGTGTCGGCGTGCCGCGAGCTCGAGCGTCGACTGCGGATCGCCTTTCTGGGGCCCGCCGGCACGTTCTCGGAGCAGGCGCTGCTGCGGCACTTCGGGTCGTCGGTGGACGCGGTGCCGTGCGCGACGATCGACGAAGTTTTTCGCGCCACCGAGGCGGGCGCCACGGATTTCGGGGTCGTGCCGGTCGAGAACTCGTCGGAAGGGGCCGTCAACCGCACGCTCGACATGTTCCTGCAGTCGCCGCTGGCGATCAGCGGCGAGGTGTCGGTGCCGGTGCGCCAGAACCTGATGAGCCGCGACGGCACGCTCGACGGCGTGCGGCGCATCGTTTCGCATCCGCAGTCGCTCGCGCAGTGCACCGGCTGGCTCGATCGTCACGCGTCCGGCATCGAACGCGTGCCGGCGTCGAGCAATGCCGAGGCGGCGCGGCTGGCTTCGGAGGACGCGTCGACGGCGGCGATTGCCGGCGAGCACGCCGCGCAGCGTTACGGGCTCCGGATGATCGCGCGCAGCATCCAGGACGACCCGAACAACCGGACGCGATTCGCCGTGATCGGCCGCCACGCCTGCGCGCCGTCGGGCGCCGACCAGACCTCGCTGATCCTGTCGGTGCCGGACCGGGCGGGCGCGGTGCACGGGCTGATCGAGCCGTTCGCGCGCCACGGCGTCTCGATGAAGCGCTTCGAGTCGCGTCCGGCCCGCCAGGGCCTGTGGGAGTACTACTTCTACATCGACGTGATCGGTCACCGCGACGATCCGCCGGTGGCGGCGGCGCTGGCCGAACTCAGGTCGCAGGCCGCGTTCTGCAAGGTGGTCGGTTCGTATCCGCGGGCGGCCTGAGCGTCGACTCGGTTATCCTTGCACGCCGGCCACGGGGCTTGCCCGCGGCGATCACGTCCGGTACCGACCACCATGAGCATCCACGCACCCGAGTACGTCAGGCAGATCGCGCCGTACCAGGCCGGCAAGCCGATTTCCGAGCTCGCCCGCGAGTACGGCCTGCAGGCCGACCGGATCATCAAGCTCGCGTCGAACGAGAATCCGCTCGGCATTTCCGGGCCGGTGCGCGACGCGATGGCGGCGACCGTGGCCGAACTCGGTCGCTACCCGGACTCCAACGGGTTCGAACTCAAGGCCGCGATCGCGAAGCGCTACGGCGTACCGCAGGAGTGGATCACGCTGGGCAACGGGTCGAACGACGTGCTCGAGCTGGCGGCGCACGCGCTGCTGCAACCGGGATGCTCGGCGGTCTATTCGCAATATTCGTTCGCGGTCTACGCGCTGGCGACGCAGGAGACCGGCGCGCGCGCGATCGTCGTTCCCGCCCGCGATCTCGGCCACGACCTCGGCGCGATGCGCGCGGCGATCGCCGCCGATACGCGGCTGGTGTTCATCGCCAACCCGAACAACCCGACCGGCACCTTCCTGCCGGCCGACGCGATCGCCGCGTTCCTGGCGGAGGTGCCGCGCGACGTCGTCGTCGTGCTCGACGAAGCCTACAATGAGTACCTCGAGCCGGCGCTGCGTTTCGATTCGACGCGCTGGCTGGGCGATCACCCCAACCTGCTCGTTTCGCGGACGTTTTCGAAGGCCTACGGGCTCGCGGGCTTGCGCGTCGGCTTCGGCCTCGCGCAGGCCGAGCTCACCGACCTGATGAATCGCGTGCGCCAGCCGTTCAACGTGAGCTCGGTTGCGCAGGCGGCAGCGATCGCCGCGCTCGACGACACCGAATACCTGCAGCGCAGCTACGAGCTCAATCGCGAAGGGCTCGCAATGCTGCAGTCGGCGTTCGACAGGATGGGACTCGAGTACGTGCCGTCGTACGGCAACTTCGTGCTGGTTCGCGTCGGCGATGCGGCTGCCGTCTACGAGGGCCTGCTGCGCGCCGGAATCATCGTGCGGCCGGTGGGCAACTACGGCCTGCCGGAATGGCTGCGCGTCTCCGTCGGCCTGCCCGGGGAGAACCGCGCGTTTCTCGACGCTTTCGCGCGCGTGCTCGGCCGCTGAGGGGCGCCGAGTGCCGCCGGCGGTCCCGAAACTCGCGATCCTCGGCGTCGGGCTGATCGGCGCCTCGCTGGCCGCCGCGCTAAAGCGGGCTGGAAGCATCGGGCAGATCGCAGGCTACTCGCCGGGCGACGACGCGCGGGTCGCGCGTGCGCTCGGCTACGTCGACGTCGCCTGCGACAGCGTCGCCGAGGCGGTGACGGGGGCGGGCTTCGTCGTCGTCGCCGCGCCGGTGACCGCGATGCCGACGCTGTTCGCACAGATCCGCGACGCGCTCGACGCGCAGGCCATCATTACCGACTGCGGAAGCACCAAGCGCAGCGTGATCGACGCCGCGCGCCGTGCGCTCGGCGACGCGTTCATGCGCTACGTGCCCGGCCACCCGATCGCCGGCTCGGAGCGAAGCGGGCCGCAGGCGGCCGACCCGGACCTCTTCCGCGGCCGACGCTGGCTGCTCTGCCCGCTGGACGCGACGCCGCAGCAGCATTGCGAGGCGGTCGCACGCCTGCTGGAGCCGACCGGCGCGCAGGTCTCGACCCTCGATCCGTCGCTGCACGACCGCATCTTCGCCGAAGCCTCGCATTGGCCGCACGCGGTTGCGTTCGGCCTGTCCGCCGCGATTGCCGGCGGAGACCTGGCCGAGCGGGCACTGGAATTTTCGGGAGCAGGCCTGCGCGACACCACGCGCGTCGGCGCCTCTTCGCCGACGATGTGGGCCGACATCCTGCTGGACAATCGCGACGCGTGCCTGGCATCGGCGGCGCGGTTCCGGGCCTGCAACGATGCGATCGTCGCCGCACTGGAAACCGGCGATCGCGAGGCGCTGGTGGCGCTCTTTTCGACCGCGAGCCGCTGGCGAAACCGGCTGGGCTAGGGTGCGCGTCGGGACCGGCGCCCGCGCCGGTTCACCACGGCGTCTTGCGGGCCTCGATCTGCTTGCGCAGGCCGACGTGTACTTCGTTCAGGTAGTACTCGCGAAGGTTCGTCAGTTCGAGCACGGACTCGAACG
>DAORSF010000145.1:0-3201 GCA_035443405.1 Burkholderiaceae bacterium
GCGTCGGGCCTCCAACTGAGCTGCTCGTCATGAAAATCGCCAAGCCCCCCGCCGATACCCCCGCGCGTGTCGAGAAGTCCGACGCCGAATGGCGTGCCCAGCTGACCGAGATGCAGTACCGGGTGGCGCGCCTGCACGGCACCGAGCGCGCATTCACCGGCTGCTACTGGGACCACCACGAGAAAGGACGCTACCTGTGCGTGTGCTGCGGCACGCCGCTGTTCGCGTCTGGGGAGAAGTACGACTCCGGGAGCGGCTGGCCGAGCTGGTGGCAGCCGATCGACGAGGGGGCCCTCGTGCTGCGGACCGACGAGAGCCACGGCACGGTGCGCACCGAGGTGCTGTGCGCGGCCTGCAACGCGCATCTCGGCCACGTCTTCGACGACGGGCCGCCGCCGACGGGCCTGCGCTATTGCATCAACTCGGCGTCGCTGCGCTTCGAGCCGCAGGCCTGACGCCGGCCGCCCAGGCTTTCCTGACCCTCAGGCTTTCTTGACCTTTTCCAGCATCCGGAACACCGGCCGCGACGAGCCCTTGAACAGGCGTTTGAGCGACTTGGGCAGGCAGCGACGCTCGAGGGTGTTGCGGCGATTGCGGGTACGTTCGGCCATCATCGGGCTCCTGGATCGGCGGATTCGAATCCATCATTTTATACTGCGCGCATGAAGCTGCTGTTCGACCTGTTCCCGATCCTGTTGTTCTTCGTCGCCTACAAGCTGGCCGACATCTATGTCGCGACCGGCGTGGCGATCGTCGCGAGCGTGGCGCAGATCGCGTGGCTGAAGCTGCGCGGCCGGCCGATCGAGGGCATGCAGTGGACGAGCCTGGCGATCATCGTCGTCTTCGGCGGCATGACGCTGTTCTTCCACGACGAGACCTTCATCAAGTGGAAACCGACCGTGCTCTACGGGCTGTTCGCCGCCGTGCTGGCCGGCGGGCGCTTGCTGTTCGGGCGGGACCTGATCCGCTCGGTCATGGGCAAGCAACTGGTGCTGCCCGAGCCGATCTGGCAGCGACTGAGCGTCGCGTGGATCGTCTTCTTCGTTGCGATGGCCGCGCTGAACCTGCTCGTCGCCTATCGGTTCTCGACCGACATCTGGGTCAACTTCAAGCTGTTCGGCACGATGGGGCTGACGATCGCGTTCGTCATCGCGCAGGCGCTCTACCTCGGCCGCTACGTGCAGGAGGAGAGCTGATGCGTCCCGACGTCGAGACGCTGCGGGCGCGCTTTGCCGAGCATTTCCCCGGTGCGACGATCGAAGTCGGCGACGACAGCCACCTGCACGCCGGACACGCCGGCGCCGCCGGCGGTGCCGGCCATTTCAGCGTTCGTCTGGTCAGCGGGCGTTTCGAGGGCCTGCGCACCGTGGCCCGACATCGGCTCGTGTATGATGCCGTGCACGACTGGATGCCACAGCGCATACACGCGCTCGTTATCGACGCCCGGACCCCGGCCGAGGCGTCCTGAAGCCCGGCCCATCGGCCGACCCGATCGCCGGGCCGGCCAACCCACGATTTCCACGAGGACCCAAGATGTCGCAACACCTCCTGTCGCTCCGGTTGGCGAAGCTCGTGGCTGTCGCCTTGTTGCCGCTCGCGTCGGCCGCCCTGGCGCAGAACGCCGCGGTGGTCAACAACAAGCCGATCCCGAAGCAGCGCGTCGACGATTTCGTCGCCGCGCTGACCGCGCAGGGGCGCCCCGACACGCCGGAGCTGCGTGCCGCCGTCAGGGAAGAACTGATCGCCCGCGAGCTGTTCGTCCAGGAGGCCGAGAAGAAGGGGCTGTCGCGCAACGCCGACGTGCAGCGCCAGCTCGACAACGTGCGCCAGGACATCCTGATCCGCGCGCTGATCCGCGAGCACCTGAAAGACAACCCGATCAAGGACGAGGAGATCAAGGCCGAGTACGACAAGGTTCGCCAGCAGGCCGGCGACAAGGAGTACCGGGCGCGTCACATCCTCGTCGAGAAGGAAGACGAGGCCAAGCAGATCATCGCGCAGCTCAAGAAAGGGGCGAAGTTCGAGGAGCTTGCCAAGAAGTCGAAGGACACCGGGTCCGCGCAGTCGGGCGGCGACCTCGACTGGAACACCCCGCAGACCTTCGTGAAGGAGTTCTCGGAGGCGATGGTCAAGCTCGAGAAGGGCAAGACCACCGAGGCGCCGGTGAAGACGCAGTTCGGTTACCACGTGATCCGGCTCGAAGACGTGCGCGACGCCAAGGCGCCGCCGCTCGACCAGGTACGCCCGCAGATCCAGCAGGAGCTGGAACGCACTCGCGTCCAGGCGCTGCAGCAGGGCCTGAGGGAGAAGGCGAAGATCCAGTGACGCCCGGGTGAGCGGCAGCGCGTCGGCGCCGTCGCACGCCGCAATGGAGGGCCGCTCGTCGAGCGGCCCTCGTCGTTTCAGCGCCCGGACGGCTCGTCGTCGAAGCGCACGTCGATGCCTTCGGCTCCGCGCGCATCGCGCGGGACCGTGTGGCGTTCGGCGTCGTCTGCGTCGCGCCTCGCACGCCGCTCGGCAAAGAACGATGACAGCAAGGCCCCGCATTCGTCGGCGAGCACGCCGCCGGTCACTTTGGTGTGATGGTTCAGCCGCGTCTCGGCGAACAGGTCGACGACGCTGCCGGCCGCGCCGGTCTTCGGGTCGCGCGCCCCGTAGACGACGCGGCGCAGCCGCGCGTGCATGATCGCGCCGGCGCACATCGCGCACGGCTCGAGCGTGACGTACAGGTCGCAGTCGACCAACCGGTAGTTGGCCAGCAGTTCGCTGGCGGCGCGCATCGCGCAGATCTCGGCATGCGCGGTCGGGTCGTGCGAGCCGATCGGCCGGTTGTAGCCGGTGGCGAGCACCTTGCCGTCACGGACGACGATCGCACCGACCGGCACCTCGCCGGCCGCCCAGGCATTGTGCGCCTGGTCGATGGCGAGGCGCATCATCGCGCGGTCAAATGGCGACGCATCTCCCGCGCCTTCGCCGTCACTCACGTCGTGCCCGCCCTGTTCGGGCCTGCCATCGAAGAACCGTCCTGCACGAACCACCTCCGGCGCCATCTCGCGTGTCGATCGGTATCATCGACAATGCCGCGGCGGTCGGCAAGCCCGAGGGCCCGGTGCCGGCGGCAGTGAAGTCAACCGCTTCCCACACGAATCGACATGACGAACGAGACAATGTCGTACCTGGTCATGCTGACCCGCTTCGATG
>DAORSF010000145.1:3301-5953 GCA_035443405.1 Burkholderiaceae bacterium
CGGATACTCCGGGTGCATCGGCACGTCGATCAGCGGCACCCACGACGCATCGCGCTCGGTGGCGTCGTGGCCGTCGAGGTCGCCGTTGCGGATCGCGGTCACCGGCCGCCAGAAGTTGTAGCGGTACTTGGCGTCGAAGACCCCGATCATCGCATCGTCCATCGCCTGGGTGACCGCGGCGTACAACCGGGCGTTGCGCGTGATCTCGCGCCCAGGCAGGCTCGCCACCGACCGCACCACCCCGTGGTAGATCGGCGGCAGCGAGTACTCCCAGAAGCGCGCGATCCCGGTCTGCTCGGGGGTGCGGCGCGCACTGACGCGGCCGCCCAGCGCCCTGACTTCGTCGTAGTCGCGTGCCCACGCGTCGCTGTCCAGAGCCGGCGGCGGACCCGGCCGGAACTGGCCGGGGCTCGCCATCAGCCATGGCTTGCGCTGCTGCCACTGCGGCACGGCGGGCGTCGCCGTGGGCACGTACGCGCCCGCTGTCGTGTGCGGCCGGTACGCGTGCGGCGCGCCGGCGCCGTCGTCGGCGCGCAGCGCGAGGACTGCATCGGCGGCGCCCTCCCCGGCCGCGACGCCCGCATCCCTGGCCGGGCCATCGGCAATCTTCGACAGCGCCGCCTGGTAGGCCGCTTCGATCGCGGCCTGCTGCGCCGGAAGCAGCCGTTTCAGCGTGGCGCGATGGGCCGCGGCCACGGCCGCGTCCACCGACGCGCCGGCGGCGCGCCCGGCTGGCAGCAAGCCGGCGGGATGGCGTCCCGTGACCGCGTTGACGGCTTCGTAGACGGCGGTGTGGACCAGGGCCGTCACCCGGATCGCCGGCGGCGTTCCGAGCCTCGAGTCGGCGATGATCGCTCCGGACGTCAGATCCCAGTCGGTGACCGCGTCGGCCCTGGCACCGGCCGCCCCCGCGGCCAGCACCAGCGCGAACGCGCGCACCGTGAGCTTGGTGGTCTTGCCCATGATGGTCCTCAGCGCTTCGTGACGACGATTTCGAGATACTCGCCGGGTACGACGAGCGACGACGGGCCGGCGGTGTTCAGCCGACCGAGCAAGGCCGTGATGTCGCGCTCGAGCGCAGGCCGAGCGGCGTCGTTGAGCGCGGCGAAGGCCTTGTGCGTCGGTCCGTAGAAGTCGCGAAACACCTGGACCCAGTGCGCGGCCGAGCGGTAGCGAAAGTTGAAGTGCCTGCGCTCGCAGCGAATCTGCGCCGCCTTCGGGCCGAACAGCTCGACGATGTGCGACTCGGTGCCCCAGAGCGCCGGCGACTTGACCCCGGCCGGCGGCGGCACGTGAGCGCCGACCACTTTGAACAACTGGCCGATGAAGCCGTCGGGCGTCCAGTTGGCGAGCCCGATTCGGCCGCCGGGGCGCACGACGCGCAGCAACTCGCGCGCCGCACGCCCGTGTTCGGGCGTGAACATCACGCCGAAGGTCGACAGCACGACGTCGAAACTCGCGTCGGCGAACGGCAGCGCCTCGGCGTCGGCCTCCTGGAACCGAACTGCCAGGCCCTCTGCCTCGGCGCGCTGGCGCCCCTTGTCGAGCAGCGCCGGCACGTAGTCGGTGGACGTGACCTCGGCGAATCGGCGCGCCGCAGCGAGCGTGGCGTTGCCGTTGCCGGCGGCCACGTCGAGCACGCGCTCGCCGGCGCGCACGTCGGCGGCTTCCGCGAGCGATTCGCCGACGATCTGCAGCGTGGTGCCGATGACCGCGAAGTCGCCGCTGGCCCAGGTGGCCTGCTGACGCTGCTTGATCGCGGCGAAATCCGGCGCCGCACTCGGGGTGTCGATGACTGAACTCATGGCTGTTCCATCGCGATGAAGATTGCGGACCGGGGTCCGGGTTCGTCGCCGCCGCGGTGCCCGGCACGCGCGATCGACGACGGCGCCATTCTTCGCGGCCGCCGTCGTTGACGCTTTCCCGCGCGTCGTGCGAATCTGCTCGCGCGTCCGCGGATTCGTCCGCGCTTGATTGCGCGTCCACCGCGCTTGATCGACGCTCCGCTCGCGAGCCAGCCATGAACCGCGACCCGCTATCCGACGTGCTGTCCAGCGTGCGCCTGCGTGGCGCCGTGTACTACTACGTCAACCTTCGCGACGACTGGGCGGCCGAGACGCCGGGGGCGCCGGCGCTTGCCAACGCGCTGATGCCGGGCGCCGAGCACGTCATCGCGTATCACCTGTTCGTGAAGGGCGCGGGCTGGGCAGCCACCGACGGCCTGCCGCCGCAGCGCGTCGGGGCGGGTGACATCGTGATGTTTCCGCGCGGAGACCCGCATGTGCTGTCGAGCGCGCCGGGGCTGCATCCGGAGCGCGACGACAGCGACTGGCAACTCGTGACCCGCGACGATCCGAAACCGATCGTCGTCGCCTACGTCGACGGCGTACTGCGGCCGGTCGAGGGGCCGCCCGCGGCCGACGCGAGCGCGGTGGTCGTCTGCGGCTTCATCGGCTGCGACCTGCGCCCGTTCAACCCGCTGATCGCTGCGTTGCCGCGCCTGCTGCACCTTTCGGCCCGCGACGTCGGCGCGTGGGTCGGTCCGGTGCTGCACCAGGCGGTGGACGAGTCGCGGCAGCGCCGCCCAGGGAGTGCGGTGGCGCTCGAGCGGGTCAGCGAGATGGTGTTCGTGGACGCTGCGCGCCGCTACCT
>DAORSF010000146.1:0-5923 GCA_035443405.1 Burkholderiaceae bacterium
CGGCAACGCGTGGCAGGCGGTGCGCAACAACGTGCTCGGCACGCTGCTGGTCGCCGAGTGCGCCAAGCGCCACGGCGCCGAGCGCTTCGTGCTGATCTCCACCGACAAGGCGGTGAACCCCACCAACGTGATGGGCGCCACCAAGCGGCTGGCCGAAATGGCGTGCCAGGCGTTGCAGGCCGAGGGCGCGCGCACGCACTTCGAGATGGTGCGCTTCGGCAACGTGCTGGGCAGCACCGGCAGCGTGATCCCCAAGTTCCAGGCGCAGATCGCGCGCGGCGGACCGGTCACCGTGACGCACCCCGAAATCACCCGATACTTCATGTCGATTCCCGAGGCCGCGCAGCTGGTTCTGCAGGCGGCGACGATGGGCGAGGGCGGCGAGATCTTCGTGCTCGACATGGGCGAGCCGGTGAAGATCGTCGACCTGGCGCGCAACATGATTCGCCTGTCCGGCTTTGCCGAAGAAGAGATCCGGATCGAATTTACCGGGTTGCGGCCCGGCGAGAAGCTCTACGAGGAGTTGCTGGCCGATGCCGAGCAGACCCGCGAGACGCCACATCCGAAGCTGCGCATCGCCCGCTCGCGGCCGGTGGCGGCCGACTTCCTGGCCGGCCTGCGCGCCTGGCTGGAAAGCCCGGGCCCGGTGTCCGACGACGAGGTCCGCGCCGCGCTGGCGCGCTGGGTGCCCGAGTACACCCCGTTCGAACCCAAACCAGCGCTTCGCGTCGTGGGGGGCACGGCGCTCGAGAGCGAGCGCGTGGCGTCTGGAGGGGCCTGAGCCCGCGACGCGAACCGGTGCGCCCCGAAGGCGGCGGACGCGAATCATCGTAGACTCCGTCCAGCGCGACCGCCCACCCACAGGCGGGCTTCCCCCGCGTGCGATGTGCGCCGCACGCCTTCGAACTGCCGGAACCGGGATTCCATGACGACCACGATTTCCCCTTCGATCTTCAAGGCCTACGACATCCGCGGCGTCGTCGACGACACGCTGACCGTTCCCGCCGTGCGGGCGATCGGCCTGGCGCTCGGCACGCTCGCCCGCAAGGCGGGAACCCGCGAGACCGCGATCGGCCGCGACGGGCGCTTGTCGGGTCCGAAGCTCTCGTCGGCGCTGGCCGACGGCTTCCGCGCCGCGGGCGTGGACGTCGTCGATATCGGGATGGTGCCGACGCCGGTGGTCTACTACGCGACTTTCGAACTGGGCACCGGCACCGGCGTCGCGGTCACCGGCAGCCACAATCCGCCCGACTACAACGGCCTGAAGATGGTGATCGCCGGCGAGGCAATCTACGGCGACGCGATCCAGGCGCTGCGCGAATCGATCGCGTCGGGTGCGCTCGCCGAAGTCCCGGCGTCGCAGCGCGGCGGGCTGCGCGCCGAGGACCTGTCGGCGCGCTACCTCGCGCGCATCTCCGGAGACGTCAAGCTGGCCCGGCCGATGAAGATCGCCATCGACTGCGGCAACGGGGTCGCCGGCGCGTTCGCGCCGCAGCTTTTCCGCGCGCTCGGCTGCGAGGTGACCGAGTTGTTCTGCGAGGTCGACGGCACCTTCCCGAACCACCATCCGGATCCCGCGCACCCCGAGAACCTGCAGGACCTGATCCGCGCACTGCGCGATACCGACGCCGAGATCGGCCTGGCCTTCGACGGCGACGGCGACCGGCTCGGCGTCGTGACGAAGGACGGCAAGATCATCTATCCCGACCGCCAGCTGATGCTGTTCGCCGAGGACGTGCTGTCGCGCAATCCGGGCGCCGAGATCATCTTCGACGTGAAGTGCAGCCGCAACGTCGCCGCGCACGTGCGCCGGCACGGCGGAAAGCCGACGATGTGGCGCACCGGTCACTCGCTGGTCAAGGCCAAGCTGAAGGAGACCGGCGCGCCGCTGGCCGGCGAGATGAGCGGCCACGTGTTCTTCAAGGAGCGCTGGTACGGCTTCGACGACGGCCTGTACACGGGCGCGCGGCTGCTCGAGATCCTGTCGCGCCACGCCGACCCGAGCGCGGTGCTGAACGCGCTGCCGGACTCGCTGGCCACGCCGGAACTGCAGCTGAAGACCGCCGAGGGCGAGAACTTCACGCTGGTCGAGGAACTGAAGCGCACCGCCAGGTTCGAGGGGGCGACGGAAGTGATCACGATCGACGGCGTACGCGTCGAGTACCCGGACGGGTTCGGGCTGGCGCGGCCGTCGAACACGACGCCGGTGGTGGTGATCCGCTTCGAGGCCGACACGCCCGGGGCGCTGGCACGGATCCAGGCGGACTTCAGGCGCGCGATCCTGGCGGTGAAGCCGGGCGCGGCGCTGCCCTTCTGAGCGCCGCAGGCTGCCGTCTCAGACCCGGTAGTCCTCGCGCGACTTGCCCTGCGCCTCGAGCGCGGCGAGCCAGCGCGGGGTGCGTCCGCGCCCCGACCAGGTCTCACCGGTCTTCGCGTTGCGGAATTTCGGCGCGACCGGTTTCCTCGCGGCACCCTTGCGAGCGGCGCGCTTCTTCGTACCGCCCTTGGCGGCTCGTGCACGGCGCGGTTTGGCGTCGCCGAGGTCCTCCGGTGTCACGCCGAGCTTCTTCATCAGCGCGACGACCTGCGCGATCGCCAGCTTCTTCTTCTGTTCCGCGGCTTCCTCGAGCTTGCGCGCCTGCGCTTCGAGCTTCTCGATCTGCTTGCGGATGGCATCGTACGAGCGGCGGGGCATCGTGGTTCTCGCTGCGGTCGGGTTGGGTCTTGCGGCCGATAGTGCCACACCGCCGACTTGCCGGGCAGGCGGGCGCCGCGCTTTTCAGAACAGCCGGTCGGTCCGAGGCCGTTGCAGGCAGTGCGCGCAGGCGCCGCCGTCGCAGCTGGCGAGGTCAGGCGCCGAGCAACTCGGCGATCACGCGCTCGATTCCCGTCTGCCACGGGGGAAGCGCGATGTCGAAGGCTCGTCGCAGCCGGACAGTGGCCAGCCGCGAGTTCAAGGGCCGGCGCGCCGCCGTGGCGAAGGTGGAGCTCGGCACGGGCTCGACGTCGGCCGGGGTCGCCTTCAGCGGATGCCCGCGGGCGCGTGCGCATTCGACGACGAAGCTCGCGTAGCCGTGGCGGCTGACCTCGCCCGACGCTGCGAGGTGGTAGGTGCCGGACAGGTCCGGGCGATCGTGCGCGCGGCGCAGGACGTGCGCGGTCACGTCGGCGACCAGCTCCGCGCCAGTCGGCGCCCCCACCTGATCGTCGGCCACGGCCAGGCGCTCGAGCTCGGCCGCCATGCGCAGCATCGTCCGCACGAAGTTGTTCCCGCGCGCGGCATAGACCCAGCTGGTGCGCAGGATCAGGTGCCGGCATCCGCTGGCCCGGATCCGTTCTTCGCCGTCGAGCTTGCTGCGCCCGTAGGCGTTGAGCGGACCAGTGGGTGCGTCCTCGCCCCGCGGCTGCCGTCCCGAGCCGTCGAACACGTGATCGGTGCTGAAGTGGACCAGCCAGGCGCCCAGCGCGGCCGCTTCGCGCGCCAGCGCCCCGGGCGCGGCGCCGTTCACGAGCGCGGCCTGCCCGGGCTCGCTCTCGGCGCGATCGACCGCGGTGTACGCGGCGGCGTTGACGATCACGTCCGGGCGCAGGCTGCGTACCGTCGCGGCCAGTTGCTCGGGCTCGCCCAGGTCGCCGCCGCGCCCGTCTGCGCCGCGACCGCGATCCAGGGCGACGAGTTCGCCAAGCGGCGCCAGCGAACGCTGCAGTTCCCAGCCGACCTGGCCCTTGCTGCCCAGCAGCACGATTTTCATGGCCCGGCGCCGTCGACGAAGCGCGCAGCGATCGCCTCGCGGTATGCGCCGCTCAGTACTTCGGACACCCAGTCGGGGTGGTCCAGGTACCAGCGCACCGTCCTGCGGATGCCGCTCTCGAAGGTCTCGATGGGTCGCCAGCCCAGCTCGCGGCCGATCTTGCGCGCGTCGATCGCGTAGCGGCGGTCGTGGCCGGGTCGGTCGGGGACGAACGTGATCAGCCGCCGGTGCGAACCCCCGGTGTCCGGGCGCAACTCGTCGAGCAGCTCGCACAGCGCGTGAACGACCTGCAGGTTGGTCCTTTCGCTGCCTCCGCCGATGTTGTACGTCTCTCCGACGCGACCCCGCGCCAGCACTGCCCGGATCGCGTCGCAGTGGTCGCCGACGAACAGCCAGTCGCGGACGTTGGCGCCGTCTCCATAGAGCGGGAGCGGCTTGCCGGACAGTGCGCGGACGATCATCAGCGGGATCAGTTTCTCCGGGAATTGCCGCGGCCCGTGGTTGTTCGAGCAATTCGTGACGATCACCGGCAAGCCCCAGGTGTGGTGCCAGGCGCGCGCCAGGTGGTCGCCGGCAGCCTTGCTGGCGGCATACGGGCTGCCGGGCTGGTAAGGGTGTTCCTCGTCGAACGCCGGCGCGTCGGGCGGCAGCGAACCGTAGACCTCGTCGGTCGAGACTTGCACGAAGCGAAAGGCGTCGCGCTCGCGACCGGACAGGCCGGACCACCACGCGCGCGCGGCATCGAGCAGCGTGAACGTACCCTCGACGTTGGTCCGGACGAAGGCGGCCGGGTCGTGGATCGATCGATCGACGTGGGTCTCCGCGGCGAAATGCAGGACTGCGCGCGGGCGGTAGCGGGCCAGCAGTCGATCGACCAGCCCGCGGTCCCGGATGTCGCCGTGCACGAACACGTGCCGCGGGTCGCGCTCCAGCGCCGCCAGGTTGCGCAGGTTGCCTGCGTAGGTCAGCGCGTCCAGGTTCAGCACCGGCTCGTCGCAACCGGCGAGCCAGTCGAGCACGAAGTTGCTGCCGATGAAGCCGGCGCCGCCAGTGACGAGGATCATGACGCGGAGAGATTACCATTGCGGTCGACAACGATTCGCCGCGCTCCCGACCCGATGCCCGCACCTTCGAGCCCCGCGACCGCCGCCCGCGTGGTGCTTTGGGGTTGGCACACGGAAGACGCGGCGGCGGCCGTGCGGCAGGTTCGTGCCCGCGGCCGGTGCGAGACGGTCGCCTGGTTCGGCAACGCCCCCGATTGCACGCACCGCCTCGACCCGTTCATCCACCAGTTCCGGCTCGATCCCCTGCCGCCGCGCATGGACGCCGACCCGGGACGACTGGCGCCGCAGGAGTTGCTGACTTTCTGCGACATGTACTCCCGCGTATCGCGTGCCCGCGGACTGCCGCTGCAGGAGTTCGAGCACATCGCCTACTGCTACCTGCGCTTCTTCGCGGCGCTGCTTGCGAACGGCCGGGTCACGCACGTGTTCTTCTCGAGCCCGCCGCATTTCGGGCCCGACTACGTGCTGTACCTGGTGGCGCGGCGTTGCGGCGTGGCGACGGTCTTCTGCTGCCAGTCGCTGTTTCCGGACCGGTTCTTCTACGTGCGCGCGCTCGAGGACTTCGGCCGCTTCGACGAGGTGCCCGACCGACCGGACGGCGCGGCCGGGGAGGCTGCGGTGCGCATCGAGCGCCGGCACGAGAAGCAGCTGTTCTACATGCAGGACCTGAAGATCCGCGGCAAGCCTCCGATCGCGAGCCTCGCCAACGACCTCAGGCGGATCGCGACCGGGCGCCGGCGCAAGCCGATGACGTTCGCCGGAGCGCTGCAAAAGCACCAGGAGGGCCGGCAGTTCGCGCGCGGCTACGAGCGCTGGGCCGTCGACGCCCCGGACCTGTCGCGGCCGTACGTCTACTTCGCGCTGCAGCTGCAGCCGGAAATGACCACGTCGACGCTCGGCGCCGGCTACTCGGACCAGTTGTCGGCGCTGGAGCGGCTGTCGTCGATGATTCCGCACGACTGGCTGGTGTACGCCAAGGAGAACCCCAAGCAGACCTCGCGGCAGCGCGGCGAAGGGTTCTTCCGCCGGCTGTCGATGATCCCGAAATTGCGTTACGTTGCGAAGACCGTGAACACCTACGCACTGCTGCAGGGCTGCCGCTTCGCG
>DAORSF010000147.1:0-5921 GCA_035443405.1 Burkholderiaceae bacterium
GCGACTCGTCGTTCACCCAGACCGTGGGGCCGACCGCGGCGAGAACCCGCTCGGCAGTCTGGCGGTCGGCCTCGCTGGTGCCCAGCAGCGCCGCGAGTCCGGTCACGCCCATCCCGATCAGCGCCGGCGTATTGGGCATCGCGCGCACGATCCGCCGATGTCCGCCGAGCCAGCGCGACAGGTCGCTCGCGCGGATGCCGGCGGCAACGCTGACGACCAGCGCGTTGCGAAGCAGCGGACCCAGCGGCGCGACGGCCTCGCGCATCTGCTGGGGCTTGACGGCGATCACCGCGAGGTCGACGCCGTCCAGCGCGGCTTCGCCGGCCGCGTGGAAGGTCTCGACGCCGAAGCGTGCGCGCAGCGCGTCGCGCTGCGCGGCCATCGGTTCGACGATGCGCACCGATGCGGCCGGCGTGCCCCGGCCGAGCAACCCGCCGACGAGTGCCGCAGCCATGTTGCCGCCGCCGATGAATCCGATCTTCATGCTCACGCGCTCCGATGGGAAATCGAAAGGATCGTTGCTGCCGCGGTCGCCGCGCAAGGGCCTCGGGCCAGTCTGCGCTAGGACCGGCGTCGCATGAACTGCACCGGTCGCACGCCGAGCACGAGCAGCGCCACCAGGTAGACGAGTCCGCCCAGTGCGACCAGTCCGAGCGTCAGGCCGATGCGCTCGAACGGCGCGGCGCGCATCGCGATCCAGTCGAAGCGCGGGACCGTCGCCGCCAGTGCGGCCGCCATCAGCACGGACGACGCGAGCGTCTGGCCGAGGAACTTCCGCCAGCCAGGCGCCGGGCGCCAGGCGCCGCGTCGCCGCAGACCAGCGAGCAGCAAGCCCGCGTTGACGAGCGCGCCGATCGAGATCGACACCGCCAGGCCGGCGTGCGCGAGCCATGGCACGGTGACCAGGTTGAGCAGTTGCGTGGCGACCAGTACCGCGATCGCGATCCTGACCGGCGTGCGGATGTCCTGCTGCGCATAGAAGCCCGGCGCCAGCACCTTGATCGCGATCAGGCCGGTCAGGCCGACCGCGTACCCGCTGACCGCAAGCCGGGTCATCTCGACGTCGTGCGCGCTGAACCGACCATAGTGGAAGAGCAGGGCGGTCAGCGGTTCGGCCATCAGCGCGAGGCCCACCGTACAGGGCAGCGCCAGCAGCACGCACACCCGCAGCCCCCAGTCGAGCAACTCGCTGTATTCGCGATCGTCGCCGCTGCTTCGCGCGCGCGCCAGCGTCGGGAGCAGGACCGTTCCCAGCGCCACACCGAGCAGGGCGGTGGGGAACTCCATCAGCCGGTCGCCGTACGAGATCCACGAGACGCTGCCGGCCGCGAGGCGGGAAGCGATGTGGGTGTTGATCACCAGGCTGATCTGCGCCACCGAGACGGCCAGGACCGCCGGCCCCATCAGCTTGAGCACGCGGCGCGTCTGCGGGTCGGCGAGCGCCTGGCGCAGGTTGAGTCCGATGCGCGGCAGCATGCCGATCCGGCGCAGCGCCGGAACCTGGATGGCGAGCTGCGCGATGCCGCCCAGCACGACGCCCGCGGCCAGCGCGTAGATCGGCGGGTCGAAGTGGCGCGACAGGCCGAGCGCCGCGCCGATGAAGCACAGGTTGAGCAGCACCGGCGTGAACGCCGGCACCGCGAACCGTCGCCACGTGTTCAGTATGCCCGCCGACAGCGCGACCATCGACACGAACAGGATGTACGGGAACATCCAGCGCGTCATCACCACCGCCGCGGCGTAAGCATCCGGTCGCTCGCGCAGGCCTGCAGCGATCGCCCAGACGAGGACAGGCGCCGCGAGCACGCCGATCAGCGAGACCACCACCAGCGCCCAGAACAACGCGGTCGCTATGCGGTCGATCAACTCGCGGGTCGCCGCGAGCGCGTCGGGGCCCCCGGCCTGCTCGGCCCGCGTCCGCGATTCGGCCAGGATCGGCACGAAGGCCTGGGAGAAAGCCCCTTCGGCGAACAGTCGCCGCAGCAGGTTCGGGAGCCGGAAGGCGACGAAGAACGCGTCGGTGTAGGCCGACGCGCCGAAGATCGCGGCGGTGAGGTTCTCGCGGACCAGGCCGGTGATCCGCGACAGGAGGGTCAGTCCGCTGACGGTGGCGGCAGCACGCAGCAGGTTCATCCCCGAATGCCCCGCCCGCGTCCACCGGCGGCCCGAGTTGCGGCGGCGGCAGGAAATCGGTTATTATTCAAAGCTTTCCAGAATATTTTCCGGGGCCGCCGCGGCCCCGGGGACGACACCAGCGAGATTCTCTCATGGCCAACATCGCCTCTTCCCGCAAGCGCGCCCGCCAGGCCGTCAAGCGCAACCTGCACAACGCCAGCCTGCGCTCGCGGCTGCGAACCGCGATCAAGTCGGTTCGAAAGGCCGTCCTGGCCGGTGACAAGGCTGCCGCATCGACGACGCTGCAGTCCGCGCAAAGCGTGATCGACCGCATCGCAGACAAGAAGATCATCCACAAGAACGCGGCGTCGCGTCACAAGAGCCGCCTGGCCGCCGCGATCAAGTCGATGGGCTGACAGCCTGTTTCGCCGGGCGCGAGCCGAACAGCGCGCTGCCGACCCGGACGATCGTCGCACCTTCCATCACCGCGGACTCGAGGTCTGCGGACATCCCCATCGAGAGCGTGTCGAAATCGCGCGCCGCATCGGCGGCGAGCGCGACCCGGATGCGCTCGTGAAGCCCTCGCAGGGCGGCGAAGCGCGCGCGCTGTAGCGTCGCGTCCGCGGACGGTTCCGGGATCGCCATCAGTCCACGCAGCCGCACGTGCGCAAGCGCGGCTACCGCCGTCGCGAGCGCCATGGTCTCGCCGGGCGCGACGCCGCTCTTGCTTTCCTCGCCGGACACGTTCACCTGCAGGCAAAGGTTCAGCGGCGGCAGCCCCCTGGGCCGCTGCTCGGCGAGCCTGCGCGCGATCTTCTCGCGGTCGACCGAATGGACCCAGTCGAAGTGCTCGGCGATCGGGCGCGTCTTGTTGGACTGGATCGGACCGATGAAGTGCCACTCGAGCAACTCGCGCGTATCGCGCTGGGACCACTCGCGCGTATCGCGCTGGGACCACTCGCGCGTATCGCGCTGGGACCACTCGCGCGTATCGCGCTCGGGCCCCTCGATCGCCCGGCGCTCGGCGGCTGGCGCCGACCGCCCGTCGCGACATGCGGCGATCTTGTCCAGCGCCTCTTGCAGG
Organism: Burkholderiaceae bacterium; assembly: GCA_035443405.1. GTDB lineage: Bacteria > Pseudomonadota > Gammaproteobacteria > Burkholderiales > Burkholderiaceae_E > Zeimonas. The sequence goes on from DAORSF010000147.1 coordinate 3,200, forward strand.
TAGTTCTCGCCGAACGCACGCTGCCCCAGGGCCGCGAGTTCGAGGACGCGCGCCGCCGGGAAGGCCTTGCTGACCGCGAGCAGGCGGACCGAGCCGGCCGGCCGGCCTGCGGCCTCGCAGGCGTCGCGGATCCGGTGCAGGACCTGCTCGTAGTTTTGGCGCAACGCGTGATTGCCGTTCATCGCGGAATTTGCCGTTTCGCCCGCGCGGGGCTGCCCGGGGACCCGGGCTTTCCGAAGATAGCAGGAATGACGGCGGTGCCGCGCCCGGCGGCGCCCCGGCCGAAAGAGGAAGTGCGATGGACATTGCCGAACTGCTGGCCTTTGCGGTCAAGAACAAGGCCTCCGACCTGCACCTGTCAGCGGGACTGCCGCCGATGATCCGCGTGCACGGCGACGTGCGCCGGATCAACCTGCCGCCGATGGAGCACAAGGACGTCCACGGCATGATCTACGACATCATGAACGACTCGCAGAGGAAGCAGTACGAGGAGAGCCTCGAGTGCGACTTCTCGTTCGCGATTCCAGGGCTGGCGCGCTTCCGGGTGAACGCGTTCGTGCAGCAGCGCGGCGCCGGCGCGGTGATGCGGACGATCCCGTCGAAGATCCTCACGCTCGAGGACCTGAATGCACCGAAGATCTTCACCGAGATCTCGATGACGCCCCGCGGCCTGGTCCTCGTCACCGGGCCGACCGGATCGGGCAAGTCGACGACGCTCGCGGCGATGATCAACCAGATCAACGAGAACCTGTACGGGCACATCCTGACCGTCGAGGACCCGATCGAGTTCGTCCACGAGTCCAAGCGCTGCCTGATCAACCAGCGCGAGGTCGGGCCGATGACGCTGTCGTTCAACAACGCGCTTCGCTCGGCGCTGCGCGAGGATCCCGACATCATCCTCGTCGGCGAGTTGCGCGACCTGGAGACGATCCGGCTCGCGCTGACCGCGGCCGAGACCGGTCACCTGGTCTTCGGCACGCTGCACACGTCGTCGGCCGCCAAGACGATCGACCGCGTGATCGACGTCTTTCCGGCTGCCGAGAAGGACATGGTCCGGTCGATGCTGTCCGAATCGCTGCGCGCGGTGATCTCGCAGACGCTGCTGAAGACCAAGGATGGCAATGGACGGGTCGCGGCGCACGAGATCATGATCGGGACGCCGGCGATCCGGAACCTGATCCGCGAGGCCAAGGTCGCGCAGATGAACTCGGCGATCCAGACCGGCGCATCGGTGGGGATGCAGACGCTCGATCAGTGCCTCGCCGACCTCGTCCGCAAGAACCAGATCTCGATGGCCGAGGCGCGCGCCGTCGCGACCGTGAAAGACAACTTCCCGGGCTGATCACGGCCCCGCCAACCACCGAGACCGGCCATGGAACGCGAACAAGCCTCGAAATTCCTGCACGACCTGTTGCGGCTGATGATGACGCGCAACGGCTCGGACCTCTTCCTCACCGCGGAGTTCCCGCCTGCATTCAAGGTGGACGGCAAGGTGCAGCCGGTCTCGAACGCGCCGCTCAGTGCGCAGCACACCGTCGAACTGGCGCGCGCGCTGATGAACGACAAGCAGGCCGCCGAGTTCGAGGCACACAAGGAAGTCAACTTCGCGATCAGCCCCGCGGGCATCGGCCGATTCCGCGTGAACGCGTTCATGCAGCAGAACCGCGTCGGGATCGTCATGCGGACCATCAACACCGAGATTCCGACTTTCGAGCATCTGCAACTGCCCTCGGTGCTGAAGGACCTGGCGCTGACCAAGCGCGGAATGATCATCGTCGTCGGCGCCACCGGGTCGGGCAAGTCGAACACGCTCGCCGCCATCGTCGGGCATCGCAACGAGATGTCACACGGTCACATCGTGACCATCGAAGACCCGGTCGAGTTCGTGCACCCGCACCGCAACTGCATCGTCACGCACCGGGAGGTCGGCGTCGACACCGAAAGCTGGGAGGTGGCGCTGAAGAACACGTTGCGCCAGGCGCCGGACGTCATCATGATCGGCGAGATCCGGGACCGCGAGACGATGGAGCACGCGGTCGCGTTCGCCGAGACGGGTCACCTGTGCCTGGCGACGCTGCACTCGAACAGCGCGAACCAGGCGCTGGACCGGATCATCAACTTCTTCCCCGAGGAGCGGCGCGCGCAACTGCTGATGGACCTGTCGCTGAACCTGAAGGCGATCATCTCGCAGCGGCTGATCCCGATGGCGACGGGAAAGGGGCGGGTGCCGGCCGTCGAGATACTGCTGAACTCGCCGCTGATCGCCGACCTGGTCTTCAAGGGCGAGGTGGGCGCCATCAAGGAAATCATGAAGAAGAGCCGCGAACTGGGCATGCAGACTTTCGACCAGGCGCTCTTCGACCTGTTCGAGGAGGGGCGCATCAGCTACGAGGACGCATTGCGCAACGCGGACTCGGTCAACGACCTGCGCCTGAACATCAAGCTGAACAGCAAGCGCTCGGAACGCGACCTGACGCGCGGCATCGAGCACCTCGACATCGTCTGACGCGATTGCTCAGTCCTTGTGCCGGAACCGGATCCGGCCCTTCGTCAGGTCGTACGGCGACAGTTCCATCGTGACCCGGTCACCGGGCAGCACGCGGATGCGGTGCTTCTTCATCTTGCCCGCCGCATAGGCGGAGACCTCGACACCGTTGCTGAGCGTCACGCGAAAGCGCGTGTCGGGCAGCACCTCGGCGACGACGCCTTCCATCTCGATCAG